>CAZRQI010000039.1:0-13958 GCA_964602025.1 uncultured Veillonellaceae bacterium | reverse complement strand
CCTTGTTGGCGGCTGGTATGGATGTCGCGCGGATCAATTGCGCCCATGACGACCGCGAGACCTGGGCGGCGATGATTGACAATGTCCGCCGGGCGCAGCGGGAACTCGGCCGCCCCTGTCGGGTGCTGATGGAGCTGGCCGGCGCCAAGAACCGGATCAGCCGGGTCGTCGCGACGGGAGACTCGGCCAAAGTCGTCGCCGATAGCCGAATCCTGCTGACGTGCGACGCAACGTCGCCGACCGGGCTGATCCCGGCGCGGCAACCAGCGACGCGGCTGGAGTGCACTTGTCCCGCAACTCTTGCGTTTTTGCGAATCGGCGACCCGGTCCATCTCGATGACGGCAAGATCAACGGCGTGGTGGAAGCGGTCGCGGTAGGACAGGCGCTGGTCCGGGTGGTGGCGACGGCGAAACGGAAGCCGGTGAAACTCAAGCCCGGCAAAGGCCTGAATCTTCCTGGGCATTGTTGGCCGGACATTCCGGCCATTACGGCCAAGGACCGCCGGGAGCTGGACTACATTGTCACGGCGGCGGACCTGATCGGCATGTCCTGGATCCAATCCGCCGCCGATGTCGCGGCGCTGCAGAACGAACTGGGCTTGCGGCTGGGGGAGGAGATGCGCCGGTTGCCGCTGGTCGCCAAGATCGAAACGGCCGGGGCGGTGAATCATCTGCCGGAAATCATTGTTCGCGCCGCGTCCCGGCAGCCGCTCGCGCTGATGATCGCCCGGGGCGATCTGGCGCTGGAAGTGGGCTATGAGCGGTTGGCGGAGTTGCAGGAGGAAGTCCTGTGGCTCAGCGAGGCGGCCCATGTGCCGGTGATCTGGGCTACGCAGGTGCTTGAGAACCTGGTGAAATACGGCGCGCCGTCGCGGGCGGAGATTACGGACGCGGCCATGTCGGAGCGGGCGGAGTGCGTGATGCTGAACAAGGGGCCCTACATCGTCGAGGGCGTCCGCCTGTTGGATAAAGTGCTGGCGCGCATGGACGGGCATCAGCACAAGAAAACGGCGCGGCTCGGGGTGATGAATGTGACGGGCGACGCTCCTGCGTCTCGATAAAAAATCAGGTCGGCGAGAGAGGTTCGTTTTGGCGCGCTGGCAACGGCGCGTTTATTTTTTTGCGTTACGCGAAAGTTGTTTTTGTTGACAGATCCCTCACTGAGTTATAATATTAAAAGCAAATAGAAATGTTATTCAAATATGAAACAAGATGTTCAAAGGAGATTGCGATGACGCCGGAAGAAGTAAAAGAAAAAGTCGCTGCGCTGGGTTTTCCGATCAAGCAGACGACGCTGCAGAATTACCGTCGTTGGGGGCTGGTGACGCCGCCGGTGACAAAAACGCTGGGGCGGGGCAAGGGCCGCCTGACGGAATACGACCCGATCGTACCCGGTGAAATATATGCCGCGCAGCGAATGATGAAAAGTGATCTCGGCTTTTCCACCGTGCGGATCGCCAGATTTCGGGCCCGGTTCTGCGCCTTGCCAAACCCGGATGCCCCCTGGCCGCCGGATTTGATCACGCAGGCGGGCGCGCTGCTGTGGGGGTTGCTGCGAAGTCTCGCCAACCACGGGGTGGCCGCAGCTGACGAACTGGATTTTCATATCTATCCGGCGGAAGCATTGGCGGAAGTGTGGCAGATATTGCGCCGGGAAGAACCCCGACTGGCGCTGCCGGAAATCCCGGACATCCCCCGGGAGAAGTTGCAGGGACTGATTGTCATTCGCTGTCGCGACGGGGCTCCCGGCCTGATGGCGGCCATGTATCCCGGGAAATATGAGGTTCTGACTCCGCCCCGGCAAACGGAGGCGATGGCCCCGTGATTGCCCGCGATTTCTTTGAGTCGGTTTGCGGCCCGGTTCGCTGGCGGGGTGATGAAGGCAGCGCGCACTGTCCGTTGCCAAGCCACGGCGGGCGGGACAAACATCCTTCCTTTTCGGTGAATTCGGCGCAGGGGACTTTTTATTGTCACAAAGAAAAAATCGGCGGCGGGTTGAAACAGCTCGCCGAGATGACCGGCCGCACGCTGCCGGCAGAAAGGGCGGAATACGGGACGGACAGCTCCATTCGCCGGATCGCCGCCACTTATGATTATACGGACGCCACTGGCCGGCTGCTTTATCAAACGGTGCGATTTTCGCCCAAAGGATTTGCGCAACGGCGACCGGACCCCGACCGGCCGGGCGGCTGGCTGTGGAATCTAGACGGCGTAGCGCCGGTCCCTTATCGTCTTCCTGCCCTGTTGGAGGCGTTGGCAGCCTTTACGCAGGTGTATGTTGTCGAAGGCGAAAAAGATGCGGACCGCCTCGCGGCCTGGGGACTCTGCGCCACAACGAATCATGGCGGGGCGAAAAAGTGGCGGGCGGAACATGCCGCCTGCTTTCCGGCCGGCGCCCAAGTAACGCTGCTGCCGGATAACGATGGTGTCGGCCGGGCCCACATGCAACTGGTGCGAAACTCACTGCAACAACGAAAATGCAAAGTAACGCTGCTGCAGCTGGACGGGTTGCCGGACAAGGGCGATGTGTCGGATTGGATCGATGCCGGGCATACCTTGACGGATTTGCTGCAACTGGTGGAACCGCCCGTTCCCGACGAACATTACCTGACCGATCTGGGCAACGCCGAACGGCTGGCGGAGCGGCATGGACAAAGTCTGCGTTATTGCGGCGCTTTCGGCAAATGGCTCGACTGGGACGGCCGCCGCTGGCGGCGCGACACCACCGGCGAAGCTTGCCGGCGGGCGGCGGAGACGGTTCGGGACATTCGGGCGCAGGCCGCCCATTGCCCCAATCCCAAACGGCGCAAATTGTTGCAGAAATTCGCCGCCCAGAGCGAGTCGGAGCTGCGTCTGCGGGCCATGCTCAAACTCGCGCAGTGTCAGAGCGCATTTGTCGTTTCCCCGGACGACTTCGACCGGGACGGCTGGCTGCTGAACACCGCGAACGGCACCGTAGACCTGCGCAGCGGCGAACTGCTGCCGCATGCTCCGGCGCGCCTGATCACCAAACTGGCGAAGGCCGACTATGATCCGGCGGCAGCCTGTCCGACGTGGGAGGCCTTCCTCGAACGCATTTTTGCCGGGCGGCGGGAACTGATCCATTATGTGCAGAAAGCGGTCGGCTATTCCCTGACCGGCGAATGCGGCGAGCAATGCCTGTTTTTGCTGTATGGCCATGGCGCAAACGGGAAAAGCACTTTTTTGACGACGCTGATGACGCTGCTGAACGATTATGCGCGGCAACTATCCATGGAAGCGCTATTGGCGCGGCAGGACAATGCGATTCCCAACGATATCGCCGCCTTGCGCGGCGCGCGTTTTGTTTCCGCCGTGGAAGCGGATCAGGGACGGCGTCTGAATGAAAGCAAAATCAAGCAGATGACAGGGCAGGACAAGCTGGCGGCGCGGTTCATGCGCGGCGAATGGTTCGAATTCATGCCGCAGTTCAAACTGTGGCTGGCGACCAATCACAAGCCCTCGGTCCGGGGTTGCGATGAAGCCATCTGGCGGCGGTTGCGCCTGATCCCTTTCACAGTGACGATTCCACCGGCGGAACGCGACGCTGCTCTGCCGGAGAAGTTGAAACTGGAACTTCCCGGTATTTTACGCTGGGCCGTGGCAGGGTGCCGACTCTGGCAGGAAGAAAAGCTGGCCCCGCCTGCGGCGGTAACGGCGGCGACCGACGAATACCGCGATGAAATGGATCTCATCGGTGAATACATCCAGGCCCGCTGCGTGGCCAACCCGCTGGCGGCGGCAACGGTAGCCGATTCTTACCGGGACTATGAAACCTGGAGCGTACAAAATGCGGACAAGCCTGTTTCCAAAAGGACGTTTACGGCGCTGATGCGGGAGCATGGCTTGCAGACGCGGCGGGGCAGCCACAATGTGCTGTGCTGGGACGGAATCGGTCTTGACGAATCGGCGGCGAATCAGTAAGAAATCAAGGCAAAAGGACTGTATTGGGCGACAGTCCTTTTTGTGTTACTGGGGTTATTCACGGGACCGAAAAATGCCTGGATGCTGTGGAGGACATAGCGCAAACGCCGTGTTGCTTGTATCGAAAATCGGGTAACCTGTATAACCTCGGTAACATTGCATTTTGTGTTGCATACGCTGGGATCTAAAAGTATAGTTGATTTATATAATTATATTTGAACCTATTTTGCCGATGGAAAGTGACATGAACTGCCAGCTTGCACGAAAAAACTACCAGTTACGCAAAATACAGAACTGGATGACGCAAAAACAGAGATTTTATGCTACCATAATATATTAGGATACCCAAGAAAGGCCCCGGAGCGCTCTTGCAGGGAACGGGTCTTGAAGCAGACGATAAGGAGTGAAACCATGAACAGAGAGATTTTCGCCGACGGCATCAGCGCCGTCCACGTCACCGGCAACCTGGTGCGCATCGACCTGATGACGGTGCAGCCGCAGCTGAAAAGCAAAGACGGCCAGCCGGTGGTGGAAGTGAACCAACGGATCATCATGCCGTTGGAGGGATTCGTTCAGTCGCTGGGAGTGCAGGACAACATCGTCAAACAGTTGATTGAGGCCGGGGTGTTGAAAAAAGACGAACAGCTGTCCGCCGATCCGACAGAGAACTAAACAGGGAAAAGAGGGATTCGATATGAAAACATTGACGAAATTTCGCAAATTTGCCCGGCCGTTATTTCTGGCCATGGTGTTGTGCCTGGGCTTGACCGGCGTTGCGGCGGCCGCTCCGGCGGATAATTTCCCCGTAGGGATCGTGGACTTTATGTTTCTGATCAACAACCATCCCGACACGGCAGCAGCCAATGCGGCGCTGAAAGCGGAACAGGAACAAATCCGCAAAGAGTTTGAGACCAAATCGGCCGGGATGAACGACAAAGACAAGTTAGCTCTCGACCGTCAACTTGGTCAACAGATGGAAAAGAAACGCCAGGAACTGTTGAAGCCGATCGTGGACGGCATTAACGCGGCGATGACCGCCGTGGCGGCGGAAAAAGGCCTGGCGATGGTGGTTCACAAGAATAGCGTGGCGCTCGGCGGACAGGACATCACCGCCGCCGTTCTGGCGAAACTGGGCGGAAAATAAAGAACGACAATAAAATGCGCCCCTAGTGAGGGGCGCGAAGAAGGTGGAGCCGGATATGAAATACGCCATATTGGGCGCCGGCGCGATGGGCAGCATCATCGGCGCGGTATTGGCCAAAGGCGGCCAAGAAGTCGTTCTGGTCGATCCGTACAAAGAACACATGGATACAGTAGCCCGGGACGGGTTGCAGGTGAAATGGGCCGACAGGACGGATACGGTTCCGTTGGCGACCTGTGTGAACCCGGCCGAAGCCGGGCCGGCGGATGTCGTCGTGCTGCTGGTGAAAGGGTTTCATTCGACAGCGGCGGTGAAGGGCGCGCCGGGCCTGTTCGGCGAACACACCTATATCTGCTCGCTCCAGAACGGTCTGGGCAACGATGAAATTCTCGCCGGATTGTTCCCGCCCGACCGCATCCTGCAAGGCGTGCTGCGGATGACCGGCAGTTTGACGGGGCCGGGGCAGGTATTGGCGAACACGCTCGGCAGCACCGCCGTTTATCTTGGCAGCTTGGCGCGGCAGGGCGCCGCCGATGAAATGGCGCGGACGATTGTCAGTCATCTGAATGCCGGCGGAGTGTCAGCCGAGTTTTCACCGCATGTGGCGGAACAGGTCTGGGCCAAGGCCGTGTCGAACGCCTGCGTGAACGGCACCTGCGGCATCGTGCGGCTGCGGGTCGGCGAATTCTTCCACCATCCGGCCGGTTTCCAGACCGTCCAGGACATCACCCGGGAAGTGGTGGCGGTGGCGGCGGCAAAAGGCGTGAATCTGGATTATGACGCCCTGATCGCCGACATGATCGCTTCCGTGCAACGCGGCAGCGCGCATTATCCGTCGATGGCCCAGGATATGCGGGCCCATCGCCAAACGGAGATCGATTCCCTCAACGGCGCGATTGCCCGGTATGGCCGCGAACTGGGAATCCCGACACCGGCCAACGATTATATCGCCCGGTTCGTGAAAATCATCGAGGACAATTTCGAAGCCCAATACTGAGCAATGCCAGTTCGGTCGACCAGTTCTGCGGGACTGGTCGGCTTTTTTTCGTTAAGAAATCACGAATGTCAGCTTGCGTGTTTATATGGCGCGGCGAACTGCGCTTTCCGGACCACGCCCCAATAGACCCAGGCGGCGTTCAATAGCAGCAGGACGCTGGTGCTGAAAAACACATACTTCAAGCCGAACATCGAGGCGATCTGCCCGCCCATCACCGCACCGCCGAACGAACCGACGAATTGCGCCGATTGATTGTAGCCGTAAATTTGGCCGGTCATCTCATCCGGCGTGATCTGGCGGATCATCGAATTGATCGACGGGAGCAGGCTGGCGGTGGCGATGCCGAGCAAAAACCGCAACGCCATCAGTTCCCAGGCATTGCGGACCAGCGCCTGGGGAATGAACAAAAGGCCGGCGGCCAGCAAGGCAAAGACCATGACTTTGGGCGGACCGATCCGATCGGCAAGGGCGCCCAGACGGGGCGCGGCGATCACGCTGGACAGTCCCGACGCGGCGAACACCATGCCGGAAAGAAAAGCGATATAAGTGGCATCGCTGGACAATTCAGCGATATATACGGTCAGAATCGGCTGAATCGACATCAGGGCCAGCTGCAACATGAACGTCGTGGCGAACATGGCGACTGTCACTTCCGGATACGGCATCATTCGGCGGATGTCGCGGAATTTTGGCGCGGCTTTTTCCGACGGCGTAAAATTTTCCGTGACATATAGCAACGCCGCCAAAAACGCGACAAGCAACAGCGCGCCGATCACGAAGAAAACGCTGCGGAGGCCGAACAGGTGCGCGACTGCGCCGCCGAGCAACGGTCCCAGCAACATGCCGGCGACGGCGCCGGTGGACAGCGTGCCCAGGGCCCAGCCGGAACGATCTTTGGGGGTTTGGGTGGCGACGAGAGTGATGGCTGCCGAATAGTAGCCGGAAATGGTGCCCTGCAACAACCGCAGGCCGACCAGCTGGTAGACATTCTGGACGAATCCCATGCAGGTCAGAACAAGCGCCATGCCCAAGCTGGCGCGCAGCAGCATCGGCTTCCGGCCGTAGCGGTCGGCGGCTTTTCCCCAGATGGGAGAGAATACGGCCATGAGGATGAAGGTGACGCCATAGGCGATCCCGGACCACTCTTCGATTTCCGCGACATTGTCCACGCCCAGCTGTTGGATGAACAGGGGCAGGATCGGGATGAGCTGGCTCAAACCGGCGGAGGTTGCAAAGACGCCGAACCAGCAGACATAGAGGTTCTTTTTCCAGATTTCCATGAGTACTTCCTTATGTGTTGTCGCTATTTATTTTCTTTTGGTGTTGCCGCCATTGCTTTCCGTTGGTCGCGGCGGCCGGCGAATTGGGACAGAAGATCGGGCGAAACCGCGCTTTTCAGAATCCAGTCCGGCGCCAGTTTCCTTACTTCGGCGATGGCCGCCTCGAAGTCGTGGACGACATCCCACTTCGCTTTGCGTTCGGCATCGCCGGTCAGACGCAGCAGATACGCCGGATGGTAGGTCGCGATGGCCGGAATTTCGTGACGGGTGCGGAACCATTTGCCCCGGTCGGCGGTGATGCGGGCTTTGGCATGATACAAATATTTCAGCGCCACGCTGCCGAGCGCGACGATGACTTTGGGCTGAACGAGCGCGATCTCCGCATCCAGCCAGCGGCTGGCGCAGAATTCGCCTTCTTCGACGGTGGGGGTGCGATTGCCGGCCGGTCGGCATTTGACGACATTGGTGGTGTAGACGCGGTCGCGGGTGATGCCCACACGGGCGAGGGCTTTGTCGAGCAGTTGCCCGGACGGGCCGACCAGCGGCACGCCATAGTCGTCTTCCACGCCGCCGGGGCCTTCGCCGACCAGCATCAACGGACTGGCGGGATCGCCGTTATAGGAAGTCGGGCCGATGGCGGCACCGCATAGCGGACAGGCCTGGCAGGCGAACAGGGCGGTTTCCAGTTCCCGCAGGTCGGAATAGGTCGGCGAAAGATCGGAATTGAGCACCAGGCAACACCCTTTCCTAAAGATTTATCACTGTTGCGTCAGCAAAATTGACGCTGTTTTGTCCAAAGTGATACAATATACGCGATATGGCAGGCGCAACGTCTGCCGGGACGGAACGGAGGAACTCACATGCTGGATTTGAAATTTGTTCGGGACAATCTTGCGGTAGTGGAGCAGGCGCTGAAGAATCGCAATGCGTCGGTCGATTTGTCCGAATTCATCGGCCTGGACAAGAAACGCCGCGAACTGCTGGTCGAAGTCGAAGCGCTGAAAAGTCGCCGCAACACGGTTTCGCTGGAAGTCAGCCGCCTGAAAAAGGAAAAGCAGGACGCCGAAGCATTGATCGTCGAGATGCGGGGCGTCGGCGACCGGATCAGCGCGCTGGACGCCGAAGTCAAGGCGATCGAAGGCAAACTGACGGCCATACTGACGTACATCCCCAATGTTCCCCACTCGTCGGTGCCGGTGGGCGCGGATGAGGAGTCCAATCCGGAAGTTCGCCGCTGGGGCGAGCCGCGCAAGTTTGACAAGGAGCCGCTGGCGCATTGGGAAATTGGCGAAAAGCTGGGCATCCTCGATTTTGAACGGGGCGGCAAAGTTTCCGGCGCCCGGTTTACCTTTTATAAAGGATTGGGGTCCCGGTTGGAACGCTCCCTGATCAGTTTCATGATTGACCTGCACACGCAGGAACATGGCTATACCGAATTTTTCCCGCCGTTCATCGTCAACAAGGAGAGCATGTTCGGCACCGGGCAGCTGCCGAAGTTCGCCGAGGATATGTTCAAGCTGGAAGGCTATGACTATTACCTGATTCCGACCGCCGAAGTGCCGATTACCAATCTGCATCGGGGCGAAATCCTTGACAACAAGGACCTGCCTCTCTATTATACCGCATACAGCGCCTGTTTCCGAGCGGAGGCGGGGGCTGCCGGGCGTGATACCCGCGGTCTGATTCGGCAGCATCAGTTCAACAAGGTCGAGATGGTCAAGTTCACCAGGCCGGAAGAGTCCTATGCTGAACTGGAAAAGTTGACCCTCAACGCGGAGAAAGTGCTGCAGCGCCTCGAACTGCCGTACCGGACCATACTGCTGTGCACCGGCGACATGGGCTTCTCGTCCGCCAAAACCTATGATCTCGAAGTGTGGTTGCCGAGCGCCAACCGCTATCGCGAGATCTCTTCCTGCTCCAACTTCGAGGATTTCCAGGCCCGCCGGGCGGAAATCAAGTTCCGCCGCGAGCCGAAAGCCAAACCGGAATACGTGCACACCCTCAACGGTTCCGGCGTCGCCATCGGCCGGACCGTGGCCGCCATCCTGGAAAACTATCAGCAGGAGGACGGTTCGGTGGTCGTGCCGGACGCCCTGCGCCCCTACATGGGAGTCGACGTGATCCGGTAGTTTCGGGTCCGCAAAACATCATAGCGCCAAGGCCGGGCCGCTGTTTTCCAATGCGAGTTGGATGACGGCGGCCTTTTCAGTTAATAGATATTATATACCGGCATAGGCGTGGAAACAACGAACTTCCCGGCAGCCCCCGCCAGGGAGGGGCAGAAAAAATATTTATAAAAATTTTTAGAACCAGCAGGAATTTTGTTATGAATACAGAAAATTACAACCTGTAACATGTATTACAAGTGCCAAAACGGTTGCATGCCGTTCGCACGGCCATCAAATCGAGAGCTGCAAGGAGAAACTGAATGGAGATCGTTCCCATCGACCGGCGGAACATCAGCCGGCAGGTGTATGACCAAATGCTGGACAATATTTTGAACGGCGTTTGGCCGCCGGGGACCAAGTTGCCCTCAGAAAATGAATTGACCCAGATGTTCGGCGTCAGTCGGGTGCCGATCCGGGAAGCGTTGAAAAAATTGAGCACCATGGGCATCACGCAGACCCGGCAGGGCGAAGGCAGCTTTGTCCAGATGATGACGCCGGGAATGTTCATGAATTCGTTGTTGCCGATGCTGGTGTGGAATCGCAAGAGCATGATGGATATCCTCGAATACCGGCGCATCGTCGAACCGGAAAATGCGGCGCTGGCGGCCATCAATGCCGATGAGGATGATTTGGCC
The DNA here is from genome assembly GCA_964602025.1 of uncultured Veillonellaceae bacterium. Taxonomy (GTDB): domain Bacteria; phylum Bacillota; class Negativicutes; order UBA1444; family UBA1444; genus UBA1444. The sequence goes on along the minus strand of CAZRQI010000039.1, from coordinate 3,795 downwards.
TGCATTCTGACGACCATCCGGGACATTGAACGGATAGGAAAACCGGTATTGGAGTTCGCGATCGCCGACATGAAGTTCCATCTCGATATCGCCCGGGCTACGAAGAACTCCTTGTTGTTTAACGTTTCGAATGTCATTCGCGATGTGCTGGTCAGCTACTACCGCAAGATCAATGAATTGATGGGCACCGACCGGGCGATCCGCTATCACCGCCTGATCTTCGAAGCGATCCGCGACCGGGACCCGGACCGGGCCCGACACTGGATGCAGGAACACATCCTGACCACGATCGACGATGTGTCAATCAAGTTTCCGGAGGATTTCCTCTCGGCGACAATGGATAAAAAAACGAAAGGAATGAGAACATGAAAACGATGAAGGCAGTCGTAAAGTATGACAATGTAGCGGGGGCGACCGAAGTTAGGGAAGTGCCGGTCCCGTCAATCGGCCCGGATGATGTACTGGTGGAAACCGCGTTTATCGGCATTTGCGGCAGCGATCCTCACATGCATCACAACAAGGTCTCCTACAAGGTCAATGTGCCCTTGATCCTGGGTCATGAATTCGCCGGCGTCATCGCCGAAGTCGGCGCCAACGTGACTGGCTGGAAGGTCGGCGACCGGGTGACTTCCGAGACCCATGCCGATTTCTGCGGCAAGTGCGTCATGTGCCGGACCAACAATTATCACGTTTGCCGGGAGCGCAAGGGCTACGGATTCCAGACCGACGGCGCGTTCGCGAAGTATGTCCGGGTGCCGAGCCGCATTCTGCACAAGGTTCCCGACAATGTCAGCCTGAAGGAAGCGGCGCTGACCGAGCCATTGTGCGTGGCCTACAGCTCCCTGGTCAAACATTCACCGCTCAAACCCGGCGATCTGGCGGTCATCATCGGCCCTGGCCCGATCGGCCTGCTTTGCACCAAAATCGCTTCGATTCTCGGCGCATCGGATATCGTTGTGGTGGGAACCGACGGCGACGACGCCCGCATGGAAATCGCCCGAAAAATGGGCGCGACGATGACCATCAACAGTTCGCAGCAGGATCCCGTGCCGATCATCATGGGCATGCGCGACGGTTATGGCGCGGATCTGGTGGTGGATGCGGCCGGGTTCTCACCGACGCTCAAACTGTCGCTCGACGTGGTCCGGCCCTGCGGCCAGATCAACAAGATTGGCTGGGGACCGGGACCGGTCGGGTTTTCCCTGGATCAGCTCATTTCCAAGGCGGCGACGCTGCAGGGGACATTCAGCCATAACTGGGATGTCTGGGAGAAATGCCTGGTGCTGATGGGTGAGCGGACCGTAGACCTCAGCGAAGTCATCACCCATGAATTGCCGCTCGATCAGTGGCAAAAAGGCTTTGACCTGATGGAAACGAAAGAAGGACTGAAAATCGTTTTGACGCCGGTCGAGTGATCGGGCGAGAAAGGCAAGAAGGGGAGGTTCCAATGATAGCAGCAGAAACTATCCGGGCGATCGAGGACAAGGCGTTGGCCTTGCGCGAACTGATCGTGCGCGATCTCATCGGCGAAGGGAAGGTCGGCCACCTTGGCGGATCCTGTTCTTTGGCGGAGATCGTGGCGACTCTGTATTTCCACAAGATGAAACATGATCCGGCCAATCCGAAGAACCCGGATCGGGACCGCTTTTTACTCAGCAAGGGCCATGCCGCTCTTGTGCAATATGCGGCGCTGGCGCTGGCCGGCTATTTTCCGGTGAGTGAGCTGAAGAAAGTGAAATCGCTTGGCGCGATGCTTCAGGGCCATCCGGATATGACCAAAACTCCGGGGATTGAGGCCAATACCGGTTCGCTCGGCCAGGGGCTGTCCGTGGCCAACGGCATGGCGCTGGGGCTGCGCCTCGACGGCAGTCCCCGTCGCGTCTACGTGATCGTCGGCGACGGCGAGCAGGCGGAAGGGCAGATTTGGGAAGCGGCCATGGCGGCGGCAAACTTTAAAATCGACAACATTACGGCCATTGTTGACTGCAACCGACTGCAGGCCACCGGCGCCATCGTCGACCGGTTCAACCTGAACCCGATCCGTGAAAAATGGGAAGCCTTTGGCTGGAACGCCATCGAAGTCGACGGCCATGATGTGGGCGCCCTGCTTGGGGCCTTCGCGGCGGCGGAAGAGAAGAAAGGCCAGCCCAGCGTGATCCTGGCGCAGACCGTAAAGGGGAAATGCATCTCGTTCGCGGAAAACAATCCGGCCTTCCATAACGCTATGATGACGGCGGAACAATGCAAAACCGCCCTGTGTGATCTGGAAAACATCCGGAAGGGGAGGGCGTAACATGGCTACGAACAGCTTGCGGACCGCGTACGGCGAAGCATTGGTGGCGCTGGGGCGGGAAAACAAAAATATTGTGGTGTTGGAAGCGGATCTGGGGAAATCCACGATGTCCTCATTGTTCCAGGCGGCTTATCCCGAGCGCTACTTTGAAATGAGCATCGCCGAGGCGAACATGGCCTCGACCGCCGCCGGTCTGGCGTTGACGGGCAAGATCCCCTTCATCAATTCGTTCGCGGTCTTTTCGACCGGACGCTGCTACGATCAGCTGCGGCAGACGATTTCCATCGCCGGTCTCAACGTCAAAATCTGCGGTTCCAGCGCCGGTCTCTCCGATTACGGCGACGGATCGACCCATCAGTCCATCGAGGATATGGGACTGATGCGGGGAATTCCCGGCATGACCGTGCTGGTGCCGGTCGACGCGGTGGAAACGACGAAGATGGTGGCGGCGATGGCCGACCATTCCGGCCCCATGTACATCCGGATCAATCGCAATGACTTGCCGATCCTGACCCCGGCCGACACACCGTTTGAAATCGGCAAACTTTACACCATCCGGGAAGGCGGCGATGTTGTCGTATTCGCCAACGGCGTCATGGTGTCCCGGGCCCTGACGGCGGCCGAAGAACTGGCGGCGGAAGGAATCTCGGTGAAGGTCGTCAATGTCAGCACCATCAAACCGCTCGACCGGCAGGCCGTCATCGACGCCGCGAAAGGGATGAAGGCTGTCGTGACCGCCGAAGAACACAGCGTGATCGGCGGCTTGGGCAGCGCCATCGCCGAGGCGCTCCGGCGCGAGAACCGTGCGCCGATCGATTTCGTCGGCGTGGAGGATGTTTTCGGCACATCGGCGTACAATTACGACGAACTATTGGCCTATTACGGCCTGACGTCACAGGCCGTCGCGGCGAAAGTCCGCGATCTTCTGAAATCATAATAAACCAGCGACCATCAATAGTTTAGGAGGGGGATTCATATGAAAAAAATTGGTTTTATCGGATTGGGCATCATGGGGAAACCCATGGCCAAAAATTTGCTCAAGGCAGGGTATGAACTGGTCGTATTCGACATCAACCAGGATGCGGTGAACGAAGTGGTGGCGGCCGGAGCCAAATCGGCGCCGACTTCCAAAGACGTGGCCGCACAGTCCGAAGTCGTCATCACCATGCTGCCGAACTCGCCGCATGTGAAAGCGGCCGTTCTTGGCGAGAACGGAGTTCTCGAAGGCGCCAAGCCGGGGCTGGTTCTGATCGACATGAGTTCGATCGCCCCGCTGGCCTCGCAGGAAATTGCGGCGGCAGTGGCGAAAAAAGGTGTTGAAATGCTCGATGCGCCGGTGAGCGGCGGCGAGCCCAAGGCGATCGACGGCAGCTTGTCGATCATGGTCGGCGGTAAGAAGGAATTGTTCGACAGTTCCACGGAACTGTTGTCGAAGATGGGCAAATCGGTGGTGCTGTGCGGCGACGTCGGCGCCGGCAATACGACCAAACTGGCGAACCAGA
>CAZRQI010000038.1:0-14100 GCA_964602025.1 uncultured Veillonellaceae bacterium | reverse complement strand
TAAGAAAATTAGGGGAGTTGGTTGGAGCTAGAACAGTTTTTGCGACACATAGTAAATCAGTCCGCTGGCCAACGCGCTGAGTGGAATCGTCAACACCCAGGCCATCAACATTTGCCGGGCGACTCCCCAGCGTACCGAGCGGATCCGATTGGAAGCGCCGATTCCCATGATAGAGCCGGAAACGACATGGGTCGTGCTGACCGGTAGGTGCAGCAATGTCGCCGAAAAAATAACCAGGGAAGAAGTAAGCTCCACTGCACAGCCGCTGAATGGTTCGAGACGGGCAATTCCGGTACCCATCGTTTTTATGATTTTCCAGCCGCCCGCCGCTGTTCCCAAGCTCATGGACATCGCGCAGGCAAATTTTACCCAGGTGGGAACATCCAGTGAAGGGATACTTCCCGCACTGAGCAACGCCAAGGTTATGATCCCCATGGCTTTTTGGGCGTCGTTGGATCCGTGCGAAAAAGCGATTAACGCCGCCGTGCCGATCTGGGCCCGGGCAAAGCCGACACTTAATGCATGGGGAGGAAAGCCTCGAAACAGCCACATCATCAGAATCAGAAAAAAATAACCGACAATCAGGGCGACTATCGGCGACAACACCAATGACAAAAAGATTTTTTCAATTCCGGCCAGATTCAGGGGATCCCAGCCCCGCCCCGCCACCACGGCGCCGATGATTCCGCCTACCAAGGCATGGGATGAACTGCTGGGGATTCCATACCACCAAGTTAGAAGATTCCAGACGATGGCGCCGATCAAAGCGGCGGTGATCACCTGCTGGTCAACAAGAGATGCCGATTTGATGATATCGCCGCCAATCGTCTTAGCGACGCCGGTACTGAACAAGGCGCCGAGAAAATTCAACGCAGCCGCCATCCAGATCGCCTGCTTCGGCGAGAGCGCCCGGGTGGAAACCGATGTGGCAATGGCATTCGCCGTATCGTGAAAACCATTGATATAATCGAAGGCCAATGCCAGAAAAATGACTGCGAATAGTCCGGTTGATAGATCAGGCATATTTAATGACAACTCGCTTCAGGGAAGTAGCGACATCTTCCGATAGATCCAGGACTTCTTCGAGGTTTACCAGAATTTCCTTCCACTTGATAATATTGATGGCGTCGGTGCATTCATGGAACAGTTTCCCCATTTCTTGCCGGTATAACTCATCGCCGCGCGCTTCCAGGTCGATGATTCTTTCGCAGCGGGCCTGCAAACGGAGGCGTTCCTTTTTCATGTCCTGCAAGCTGAAAATTGCTTTCTCGACTTGTTTGCCGCATTTCAGAATCAATTCCGACATTTCGCGAATCCGTTCCGAAGGTTCGTCGATATTGTACAAATCCATCCGTTCAATAGCGGCTTTGATACAATCGATGATATCATCGAGCTTTTTTGCCAAAGTAAAGATATCTTCGCGATCCATGGGCGCGATAAAAGTTTTATGCAACTTGGCAAGGATCCGGTCGACAATTTCATCGGCGATCCGTTCCGTTTCATTGATCTTTTTCATCAACTCAGGAACCTGGCTGCGATCGGCGATGGCGCTATGGAGAATTTCCGTCGATTCCCGGACCAGCATGGCGTGCTCAGCGAGCGTAAGAAAAAATTTTTCCTCTTTTGGCTTCAAATTGAAGGCCATGAGTATCCCTCCGTCAGTAACTGTTTTTGCGTAGTGAAACTTATTATATCACAGATAAACTATCCATATCATGCAGCGCCCGCTGATAATCCTCCGGCGCGTTAATGTTTTGCAACAGGCGGAGCGAAGGGTCGAATTGGCGGAGGTCAGCGACCGGAACGGACTGATAACGGATATGCTCAAACAAAGTCTGGGTTTTGCGGACGCCTTGCGCCAGCAAGAGCTCAATAACCGGAATGCAAGTTTTGGCGTAACAGGCGAACAAGGGCTCGCGGAAAAAACCGTCGTCCGGCGCAACCGCATCCCAATCGCCAAGACGCGAGCCTAGCCAAGCCACTGCAGCCGGCTGAATATAGGGCATGTCACAGGCCGTTATAAAAGCCGCCGGAGAGGAGGCATGCCTCAGGCCAGCATGAATTCCGGACAGCGGGCCGCAATCGGGAATGATGTCGGAGACGGAGCGAACGTTGGCCATTTTTATGGACAACGGGGTATTTGTTACGACAATCAGTTCGGTGCAAATACTGGAAAGCTTTTGCAGGATGACATGCAGAAAATCGGACTGCTGCCAAGGCAAGGTCGCCTTGTTTCGCCCCATCCGAATGTTTTTTCCTCCCGCCAGGACGATTCCGGTCATTTTTTTGTCACCCCGAATTTTTGTTCAAGATAGTCGGCGAACAATGCGACCGCGTCCAGGTCAAAACAGGGAAGCTCCGGATAGAGCGGCATATCCGATATTACCGCAAACAGATCCGCTGGGCGGCCCAGTGGTTCGCGACCGCAATCCCGCCGGAAGATTTCCGCCCGGAGGGCACTGTGATTTTTGTAACCCTCCACCAAAATGATATCGACATCCCGAATTTGTTCGATGACTTCTTCCAGCGGCATGTCGCGCTGCATTTTTTGAATCAGAGCGAATTTTTCGCGCGACGAAATACAGACCACATCAGCGCCGGCTTGGGCGTGGCGCCAGGTATCCTTGCCGGGATGGTCGATCTCGAAGCCGTGGATGTCGTGCTTGATGACGCCCACCCGGTAGCCGCGGCGTTTCAGTTCGGCAATCAATTTTTCCAGATACGTCGTTTTACCGACACCGGAACGGCCGATGAAGGAGATGACCGGAATCAATGCCGGTGCGCTCCGTGGCAGCCGCAGGAGCAGCCCGCGGCATGTTTATGGGGAACCTGGGCGGCATCCAACTGTTGCCGGACCTGTTCCTTCACGTTATCGAGATAATGGCGGCGCAAGACAGCCTGTTCCGCTTTTTCTACCTCAGTCAGCCCGAATTCGCGTTGCTTGCGGGACAAAGCGTTGATTCGGTCGATCATTTCCTTGGGTATCATTCGTGAATCCTCCTCTGAAGCCAAAGCCTGATTTCATACTAACAAGTTCGTTCTTTCCTGTCAATTTGCCATTATCATGAGGTCAGCAGGAGAAGGAAAGAGAAAATGGATGGCGAATTTTTGACAGGAAGAAACACGGTCGTTTCGCAGCAGACGGAAGGAGATACAGCATGAAAAAATGGCGTTGCAAGGTATGCGGTTATATTCACGAAGGGGAGACGCCTCCAGCGGTTTGCCCGGTCTGCGGCGTGGGGCCCGAAGAGTTTGAATTGCTTGCGGCAGAATCTTCGCCGGCGGTTGTCCGACCCAAACGATGGAAATGCACGGTATGCGACTATATCCATGAGGGGGAGGAACCGCCCGAGGTATGTCCGGTTTGCGGAGTCGGCCGCGAGATGTTTGTCCTGCTTGAAGATGTGATTCAACAACTGACGGCCGCCAGCGTGCAAAATTCCACGGAAGGAACTTCCCGGGCTGCGCTCGACAAAATCAGTTACGGTCTGTATGTCGTATCTTCCGTCAAGGACGGCAAACTGAACGGGCAGATATCCAATACTGTATTTCAGCTGACAGATCCACCCTTGCGCATCGCGGTCTGTCTCAACAAAAAGAACCTGACGCATGAGTATATTTCCGAAACCGGCTGCTTCACGGTTTCTGTCCTGGGACAGGAACAGTTCGATATGGTGCGGAACTTTGGCTATCGCTCGGGCCGCGTGGCCGACAAATTTTCGGAGGTTTCGTATGTCACAGGGAAAAATGGTTGTCCGATCCTGTGCAATTGTATGGCGTATCTGGAAGCTCGCGTGATTCCTGATAAAATTCTGGATGTGGGTTCCCATCATTTGTTCGTTGCCGATGTGACCAGCGGAATGGTCGTGGCGGATCGTACTGCGCTAACCTATGAATATTTCCGGTCGAACAAGCAAAAAAAATAGGCAAAAAATTGTGAAGGGCGACAGGATTTTGCCGATGGACTCCGAACAATAGTAAAGGGCAATATTGACGAGAGGAGAACCTCATGCACAAAGACGTGACATGATTTGTAGGCGTTACGAATTGTGGACGTCTTTTTTCCTGCCCGCGACTTAACCTCGGCATTATTTGTTTTTACTGCCGCATGAAAACGATGGGAGATGAATGTATGGAAAGAAGAATCATTCAAGTTCAAGAAAAACTTCCCTTGGGGCAAACCATTCCGCTGAGTCTGCAACATCTTTTCGCCATGTTTGGCGCAACCGTTCTTGTACCGTTTCTTTTTAAGGTCAATCCAGCGACTTCGTTGCTGATGAATGGCATTGGCACCATCGTATATCTGGTGATTGCCAGGGGCCGGATCCCGGCCTATCTCGGCTCCAGCTTCGCTTTTATATCTCCCGTTTTTGCCATTATGTCCGACCCGGCGCTGGGGGGATATGCTGCAGCCCAAGGCGGGTTCATCATGTTTGGATTATTCTTTATTGTGGTTTCCCAACTGGTCCGGGTGGCCGGGACGGGCTGGATTGATGTAATCTTTCCGCCGGCGGCGATGGGGGCGATTGTCGCCATTATCGGCCTCGAATTGGCGCCAGTGGCAACCGACATGGCGGGGTTGACCGGCAAAACGATTGAACAGCTAAAAATTCCTTATTTCACGGCCGTGGCGGTCTCGATGTTTACTCTTTCCATAACCATTTTGGGTTCCATCCTGTTGCGGGGGTTTTTAGCAGCGATTCCGATCCTGATTGGGGTTGTTGCCGGGTATCTGTTTTCCATGGCGATGGGCATCGTTGATTTTGCCAGTATTGCGGCGGCGCCCTGGTTTGAGGTGCCTACTCTGTACGCGCCGACGTTCAATATCAGCGCTATGATGATGGTCTTGCCGGCGGCGTTCGTCGTGCTGGCCGAACATATCGGCCATCTGGTAGTCACCGGCAACATCGTGGAAAAAGATTTGGTGAAGGATCCCGGATTGGATCGTTCCCTGCTCGGTGATGGCATTTCCAATATTTTGTCCGGATTGGTCGGCGCCACGCCGAATACCACTTATGGCGAAAACATCGGCGTCATGGCCATCACAAAAGTATTCAGCGTATGGGTCATCGGCGGTGCAGCCTGCATTGCCATCGCCATTTCCTTTATCGGCAAATTTGCGGCGATCATTCGCAGCATTCCCGTGCCGGTCATGGGCGGTGTATGTATTCTGTTGTTCGGCGTGATTGCGGCGGCCGGCATCCGGATGCTGATTGAAAAGAAAGTTGACTATACCAAGTCGCGCAACCTGATCCTGACCTCGGTCGTTCTGATTTCCGGTATCAGCGGCGCGGCGATTAAAGTGGGTGCGGTGGAACTGAAAGGGATGGCGCTGGGGACGATTGTGTCCATCTTTATCAGTTTGCTGTTTTACTTCCTGGATAAATTTAACCTGGCCAATGATGGGGGCCCTCAAGACTGATTCATATTTGGCGCCTTATTTATCGATGAGGATAAAAGGGCTGCGGCGAAACAATTGTTGTTTCGCCGCAGCCCTTCGGCGATCCTTGACTAATTATTCCTTCAGGTGATTGCGGCTGCCGAAAATGCGTTCCGCGTGCTCTTTTCCGGTCGGGGTAGCGGCTAACCCGCCCCGGCCGGTTTCACGCAGCGAGTCTGGCAGGGAGTGGCCGATTTCGGCCATTGCGTCCATTACTTCATCGACGGGAATGGCGCTTTCTATTCCGGCCAAAGCCATGTCCGCTGCCAGTAGGGCGATCATGGCCGCGCCGGCGTTCCGTTTGACACAGGGGACTTCCACCAAGCCCGCGACCGGGTCGCAGACCAACCCCAAAAGGTTTTTTAGGGCCAAGGCCACGGCATGGCCGATTTGCGTCGGCGCACCGCCCAATAATTCGACCGCGGCGCCGGCGGCCATGGCCGCGGCGGCGCCGCATTCGGCCTGGCAACCGCCTTCGGCTCCCGACAGGGAAGCGCGGGAAGCGATTACCATACCGATGCTGCCGGCAGTGACGAGGGCCAGGCTTAATTGATCTTCCGAAATCGCGCATTCTTCGGCGATGGCAAATAAAACGCCCGGCAATACGCCGCTGGATCCGGCCGTCGGCGCCGCGCAGATTCGTCCCATGGCGGCGTTCGCTTCGTTGGCGGCCAGCGCATAAGCGGCCGCTTTCGCGGTAAGCGGACCTAATATCGTTTTATGGCTTTCGGAACTATCGTGCCAATTCTTCAGCCGCAAGCCACTGCCACCGACCAGGCCCCCCGTGGAACGAACCCCGGTCAAACCGAAATCGATGGCGCTCCGCATCACCGACAGCGATTCCCTCATCCGTTGCAGCAGCGCTGATTCTTCCAGATCCAGTTCGGTTGCTTGCGTTTGCAGACAATATTGTCCGAACGAAAGGTTTTCCGCCGCTGCATCCTCCAGCCAAGTGAGCAAGGAGAGCTTTTCCATATTCTTTTTCCTCCTCAGTCCATCACGGGATTCAGACGACGAGCGGCGATAATATGCGGCAGGTCCGCCACGGCGGCAACAATTTCGGCCGGAATCATGCCGTCGGCGTCAATGACCATGATCGCGGTATTGCCGCGTTTCCGGCGGGACACGCGCATTTCCGCCACATTCACGGAACGAGCGGCCAACACTCCGGTCACGCTGTGGATGACACCGGGACGGTCGTGGTGAAGGGTGACCAGCGTAGAAAACTCGCCGCTCAATTCGAAAGGAAAGCCGTTCAATTCTGTCATGCGGATCTGTCCGCCGCCGATCGAACAGCCGGTCAGGCGCAGCACTCCTTCACTTTTCCCTTTCAGGGCGAATAGGACCGTATTGGGATGCGCGTTATCACCCAGGCAAACTGTTTCAAAATGAAACGGTAATCCGGTGCGGGCGGCATATTCAAATGAATGGGGGATCCGGGAGTCGTCGGTCTTCCATCCCATCAGTCCGGCGATCAATGCCCGGTCGGTTCCGTGCCCACGACCGGTACTGGCGAAGGAACCATGCAAGCCAATGTTCGCTTCCTGGACCGGTTCCCCCAGCAACGCCAGCGCCAACCGCCCGAGCCGGACCGCACCGGCGGTATGGGAACTGGAAGGACCGATCATGATGGGGCCGATCACATCCAACAGATTCATTCTTCAGCGCCTCCCCTGAAAGGATGTTTGGATTTGTCCTAGCATTGAGCTTGCTTTATTGGACTGCGGAAAATACAATAATAGATACCCCAAGAATGAAACAGCGAATGGATAATGGATAAAGGAGCGGTAACATGAAAATCGTGATCAGCGTTCTGGGACGGGACCGGGTTGGCATTATTGCCATGGTGTCCACTGTTTTGGCGGAAAATGGCGTGAATATCCTGAACTTGGATCAGACGATCCTGGATGGCTTTTTCAATATGATCATGACAGCGGATATGACCGAAACCAAGGTCAGCCTAAAAGAACTTCAGGAAATTCTGCGCGGCAAGGGCGAGGCGCTGGGGCTGGAAATCCGGGTGCAGCACGCGGATATTTTCCAGGTCATGCATCGGGTATAAGGGGGAAGTTTAATGATTGAGCTGCAGGATATTCTGGAAACAAACCGGATGATCAAGGAACAAAACCTGGATGTCCGGACAATAACCATGGGAATCAGTCTGCGCGACTGCGCCGATCCGGATCTGGGAAAGTTTTGTCGGAATGTTTACGAAAAAATCACCCGACAGGCCGAACATCTGGTGCGGGTCGGGGAAGACATCGAAGCCGAGTATGGAGTGCCCATCATCAACAAGCGGATATCCGTTACGCCGATCGCCATCGCTGCGGAAGCCTGCCGCACGGACAGTTATGTAGCGGTGGCGGAAGCATTGGACAGGGCGGCGAACACTGTTGGCGTCAATTTTATCGGCGGGTTTTCCGCTTTGGTGCACAAAGGATTTACCAAAGGCGACCTGGTTTTGATTGATTCGATACCGGAAGCGCTGGCCGTTACCGAACGGGTCTGTTCGTCGGTCAACCTGGCCTCGACATCCACTGGCATCAATATGGACTGCGTGGCGCGGATGGGGCAAATTATCAAACAAACCGCCGAACTGACCAAAGACCGCGACGCGATCGGTTGCGCCAAACTGGTCGTCTTTGCCAACGCCGTGGAAGACAATCCGTTTATGGCCGGCGCGTTTCATGGCGTGGGCGAGGCGGAAGTATGCATCAATGTCGGCGTCAGCGGGCCCGGCGTCGTGATGCGGGCCATCGAACAGGTAAGGGGCGCTGATTTGGGCGTGGTTGCCGAGACCGTCAAAAAAACGGCGTTCAAAATCACCCGTGTCGGGCAACTGGTGGCGCAAGAAGCTTCCCGACGGCTGAATGTACCGTTTGGAATCGTCGATCTGTCGCTGGCGCCGACGCCGGCGATTGGCGACAGTGTAGCCGCAATTCTGGAAGAAATGGGACTGGAAAGCACCGGAGCCCCGGGAACGACCGCGGCGCTGGCTCTGCTGAACGATGCGGTGAAAAAAGGCGGCCTGATGGCGTCGTCCCATGTCGGCGGGTTGTCCGGAGCCTTCATTCCGGTCAGCGAAGATGCCGGCATGATCGCCGCCGTGGAACGGGGCGCTTTGTCGCTGGAAAAACTTGAGGCGATGACCTGCGTTTGCTCCGTTGGGCTGGATATGATCGCCGTGCCCGGCGATACCACGGCCGCAACCATTTCGGCCATCATCGCCGACGAGGCAGCCATTGGCATGATCAACAACAAAACGACGGCGGTTCGTTTGATTCCGGTTCCAGGCAAAACGGTGGGCGATTCCGTCGTGTTCGGCGGATTGCTCGGGCATGCGCCGATCATGGAAGTGAACCGCTTCCGACCGGACGCCTTTATCGCCCGGGGCGGCCGAATTCCGGCGCCGATACGCAGCCTGACCAATTAGCGCCTGCAAACATTATACCCTCAGAACGTTGTGACCAGCTTGTCGAGCCCGAGCGTTTTTAGCTTTTCGGGAGTCGGCAGGCTGGTTTGTTTATCCCAGCCGCGATCGGTGTAGTATTTGTCGAGCAGCGAATCCTGCTGGCCGGGCGGAAAAATTGCGCCGGCTTTGGGGCCGGAAGAGAACTTAATCGTGAGCAAGCGTCCGGGAAGGAGGTCGTCAGTGCGTCGGAATCCTTCCCGGGCATTGAACAGTTTCTCGAGATTCCAGATGCGTTCCCCGACCGCCAGCATCGAGGCATCGTCGGCCGGCAGGCCGCTCGCCAGCGTCAGGGCGCGCTGATACGGCGCGGTTCCAACGGCGCCGTAGACGAAGCGGCAGACGCCCAATGCATCCAAGAAGGTTCGGCGGTGTTGTTCCGGAATGGAGGCCCCTTCCTGGTGACTGGCGCCCCGATTGGCGGTTCCGTAGACGATGGCGAAATCAGGACTGGCCGGAACATTCCAACCAGCCAGTTCCTGACCCTTCACATGCATGGCGTAGGGAACTGCGGCGGCACCAATGGCGGCGGCCGCTTTTTTTACACCCAGCGACAATAGTTCGCCGATTCCCTGCCGCCGCACGATCCGGTCGAGCAGTTCCAACATGACCGGCACATTTCCCCAGGTCGGTGTCAGGCCATCCAGATCTGCCCGACGAAGAATGTCATTCTCGTAAAGGTCCATGACAAAGCCGAGGACATTGCCGGCGGCGATCGGATCTAGGCCCAGTTCATCGACCCAGGAAATCAATTTCATCAGGCCGTTGAAGTCGGTTACGCCGCAGTTGGCGCCCAGCATCGAACCAGCGCTGTACCCTGGCCCTTCGGCGATGGCTCCGCGCCATGGGCCGCTGGAAACCTGGCCGATTTTGACGCATTTCAGGCTGCAATGGGCGCAGGCGGCATGACGGACCCAAAATTCGTGTTCCGCGGTGGGAAAAGACAAGTGGGCCATCGCCGGCCAGGATCCTTCCTGAAAATTTTTCGTTGTGAGCATTCCCGCCTGGCTGGATGAGAGCAGCAGCGGGGTCGCGCCCCAGCGGCGCCAATGCGTATAATTGCTCCAGTTGGCAAGTAACGTAGCCAGTTCGCGGCGCAATGAAATCAACCCGGACGCATTCTGGACCGGCACGGGCAGGGAACCGCGAACGGCGATCGCTTTTAGATTTTTCGATCCCATGACGGCGCCGGCGCCGCCACGGGCGGTAGTACGGCGAACATCGCTGACGATGCCGGCAAACCGAACTCCGGCTTCGCCTGCCGGACCGATCGCCAATAAGCGAAAATCAGGCCCCAGTTCCTGATTGAGACGAACCAGGGTGGCGGTGGCGGTTTGTCCCCAAAGATCAGTGGCATCACGAAATGAAACGCTGCCTTCATTAACAATCAATACGACCGGACGGTCTGATTTCCCGGTGAGGATCAGACCGTCATAACCGGCTTGCTTCAAGGCGGGGCCGAAATGACCGCCAATCGAGGAATAGGAGACCGTAGAGGCTTTGGCAACAAGGCTTTCCGCCGGAGAAGTGTTGGCCGCCTTGGTGACGACGGCGACACGCGATGTTCCAGCTAAAGGGAAGCCGGACAGGGGGCCCGGCCAAAACATCAACGGATTTTCCGGCGACAGCGGATCCAGACCGGCGTTGGGGATTCGATCCCAGAGCGCCTTTATTCCCATCCCTCTGCCGCCTAAAAAATGTTGGGCCGCCTGCCGGTCGGTATCGCTTAAAACATGACGCCGGCGGTCCAAGTCGATTTCCAGTACTTTGCCAGTGTAGCCTCCGGCCATCAGTCGTCCCTCCCCGAACGATAGAGGTGTCGGGAAAGGCTTTGGGCGATTGCGGCCGGCTGGGCCGCCAGATCGCGCCCGTCTTGATTGGCCGGGACCAGGGACAGGCATTGTTCGGGACAGGCCTTGACACAAGCGGGGTCGCCTCCGCACAGGTCGCAGATCCCAACGGCTTTTTTGCCGTCCCGTCGCATTCGGATTACGCCGGAACGTTCCCGGGTGCAGGCGGTTTGGCAGGCGCCGCAGCCGATGCATTTGGCTTCGTCAAGCAAAATAGCCCCCGTCAGGCGGTCGCGGCTCAAGGCGACGACATCCTTGGGACAGGCCAACAGGCAGGGCGCATCGCCGCAGCCGCTGCATAGCATTGCAATATCCAAGGCGGGTTCGAAATGGTGGACACGAATACGGCTACGCTCCGTATCCAGCGAATGGTCCCGGACGATGGCGCATTCGGCTTCGCAAACTCCGCAGCCGGTGCACCGCGTATGATCAACGGCAATATAGCTCAGGGTCGTGATGCGGGCCGCACGGTCCGTATGAAAAACCGACCCGCCCGAAGAACCGGACGGGGAGGATGAAGACTTTCGCAGTAAGGCGGCCGTGATTCCAGCACTGGTTGCCGCTCCGACCAGGGCGCCCATGACAAACTCGCGCCGGCTGAAAGAGAGTCGACTCATTCCTTTTCCTTCTTTTCCGGTTTTGTTTCCGTGGCGAGCTGTTTGGGAGTTTCGTGATATTCGGCGACGATGACCTTGCGATCCGGTTCCAGATCAGGCTCCTTGGTCGCATTCCGGAATTCGCGGATCGCTTTGCCGATCGAAGACCCCATTTCCGGCAATTTGGACGGGCCAAAGATAACAAGGGCAATGATCAGAATCAGGATAAGTTCCGGCATTCCTAAACCAAACATAATGGTATTCCCTCCCGAGGCGATTCTCGTAGTTTACATTTATTAATATTATCATGAATTCCATACGCACACAAAAAATCCTTTTCGCGCCGGCAGGAAAGCGACGGGGGCGCGTGGAACGACCATAAAGGATATCTTTGTGGGCAGGGAGGTTCGGATGCGAATTACGATGACCCGGCGTCGGGCCATGCTGCAACGCCTGGAAAAGACATACTTTGGAATGACAACGGGATTACAGTTCAACTCTTCGTTTGAATTGCTGGTGGCGGTGATCTTATCGGCGCAGTGCACCGATGTCCGGGTCAACATCATTACCCGCCGGTTGTTTCCCCAATGGAATTCTCCGGCCAAAATGCTGGAACTCGATGTGAGCCGGATGGAAGAATTGATTCACGACTGTGGTTTGTACCGTGCCAAGGCGAAAAATATTCTCGGCACATGTCAAAGATTGATCGACGAGTATCATGGTGAAGTGCCTGGAACGATGGAAGAACTTTTGACGTTGCCAGGGGTGGGTCGCAAGACGGCGAATGTGATGTTGAGCCATCAGTTCAATGTGCCGGCCATTGCTGTCGATACCCACGTGTTCCGGGTTTCCAACCGAACCGGCCTGGCGGTTGGCAAAACCGCCGGAGAAGTCGAGCAGGGTTTGATGAAAGTGATTCCCCGCCGGGACTGGTCGGCGGCCCATCACTGGTTGATCTGGCACGGGAGAAAAATTTGTCGGGCCCGAAATCCGCTTTGCCGGGAATGCTGTATTGCTGATCTTTGTCCTTCTTCGTTGATTCCTGTTGGCGAAATGCCTCTGCCCAAAGAATAATGAATGAAGGGGTGTTTGTCGTGAAATACCGTCGGGCGCAATTTCGGGATGTTGAGAGCATTCACCGGATTGTCAACCATTATGCGGAGCAGGGCCTGATGTTGGCCCGCTCGCGAAATTCCATCTATGAAAACTTGCGGGACTTTATTCTGGCGGAACAGGACGGCGAGGTTGTTGGCGTCGGCGCTTTGCACATGGTCTGGGATGAGCTGGCCGAAATTCGGGCGATGGCGATCGCGCCGGATTATACCGGCAGAGGAATCGGCATGGCAATAGTGGAACAATTGGCGGAAGATGCGCGGGAACTGGGGGTTAAAACATTGTTCACATTGACCTATCAGCCGGTGTTTTTCGCCAAAGCCGGATTCCACGAAGTCCCTAAAGAGCGGTTATCGCAAAAAGTTTGGAAGGACTGCATCAATTGCAGTAAATTTCCCAACTGCGACGAAATCGCCATGATTCGCTCCCTGGAATAAATACTGGAGGCATTGCGGTGGAAAATGACAAGGTTCTGAAGCGACTGCGCAACATGATCGCTTACGTGCCGGTTGCGACGATTGCCTTTGACGCGGAATTGCGGGTGTTGGAGTGGAATGAGGCCGCCGGCCGCCTGTTCGGCGTGGCGACGCAAAATGCAATTGGCCGGAGCGTTGCTGATTTTTTTATTGCGGCAACAGATTCGGGGCCCTCTGCCTGGCGGGAATTGGTTGACCGGCAAGAAGCAGCCGAAGTGACCGCTACCGGACGGATGACGGATTGGACTCCTTTTCCGGTGCATATCGTTTGTCTGCCCCTCCCCGCTCCAGGTTCGGGCCCGGAATATGTTCTTTATGTCGCGCACGCCGGATATAGCCAACGCGAAATCGAGGCGTTGCGAAAAACGGACGAGGCGCAGCAGCGGGCGGATCTGCTGAATGCCATTGCCGACGGTGAGATCAATGCCCCGGAAGTCGCGATTGAACGGGGACGGTCGTTGGGAATGGATCTGGCGACCCGTTACGCGTTGTTTGCGATCAGTATTGATGATTATGCCGGGAAATCTTATTCGGAACTGCAAAAAGATCAGCGCGGCATGAAGGATGTGCTGCGCAAAGTAACGCAAATCTGTTCGGCGGAACAGGACAAGATCGTTTGGACCCGCTATGACGGATTTGCTGTTTTGTGTCCCTTGCCGGAAAACTGCGCCGACGCCAAAAGCCACGCGATGGCTCGGGCGAAATCCGGCAAAGAACGGGTGATCGGCCAGATGCCGGGGGTTAAACTGACAGTGGGCGTCAGTTCCAGCTACGGCAATGTGCTGGATATCCGGCGTTGTTATCGGGAAGCGAAGGAAGCGGCGACCGTGGGGAAAAGGGTCTGGGGCGGCAATGACGTATATCACTATGCTGATTTAGGCATTTGCCAGCTCCTGACGCAATTTCAGGATTCCGGGCAGTTGCAGGAATTCGTAGAACGGTCGCTCGGCAGGCTCCTCCGGCATGATATCACCAAAGGAACCCAGTTGGTGGCGACTCTCGAGGAAATCTTGACGGCGCCCAATTTGAAGGAAGCGGCGGAACGCAGTTTTGTCCACCACAAAACCATGTTGGCCCGAAAGAATAAAATAGAATCAATTCTTGAGGTTTCCATTGATGACGTGGAGACGCGTCTGACCTTGTCGACCGCCATGAA
>CAZRQI010000037.1:0-14761 GCA_964602025.1 uncultured Veillonellaceae bacterium | reverse complement strand
CGCAGGTTGATGATTCCCTCCATGAACTCCGGGGTCTGGGGCAATTTGGTAACGGGAACCATCCGGTTGATCTCCTGGACTTTTTGGATCGGCAATCCATAGTCTTCGTTGGCCAGCTTGAAAATAACGAGTTGAACATCTTGCGCCACAGTGAAACTCTCCTTTCCTGTCCTATAATGGTTGGAACGCAATTAGATTTTCGAAATCAGCGCCGCCGCATTTCAGCCCGGCGGCCACTCCATAAACCGGCCGCCCAACAGATGCCAGTGCAGATGCATGACCGACTGGCCGCCATCTTTCCCGGTATTCATGACCACCCGGAAACCGGCTTCGGCGATCCCCAGCTTGGCGGCGATTTTCGGCAACGTCAGCAGCGCATGTCCCAACAAGACCGAATCTTCCGGCCCCGCCGCCGCAATACTGTCAAGGTGTTTACGCGGGATCACCAGCACATGCACCGGCGCCATGGGATTGATGTCCGGAAAGGCCACCAAAAATTCGTCCTCGTAGACAAATTTTGCGGGAATGGCGCCGGACACGATCTTGCAAAAAATACACTCTTCCGCCATGAATGTCCCTTCTTTCCCGGGAACAGCGCCAAAAAGCGAGTCCCTGACTTCCTATATATGAAAATTCTGTAAAGGACGGTCACATTCCTGCCGACAACTAAAAAAAATCAACGTCATTTCTTCCGCAGGCGCCCGCCAAACCCTTCCGCAGTCACCGTTTCCAACACCACATCGACCAGTTCGTTCTCACGAACCAATTCCGGATCGTCTTGGGCAAAAACAACCCGCTGGTAGTTTGGCGTCAATCCTTCCGCCAGACCCTGCTCCACTTTTTCGATTAATACCGGCATCACCCGACCGATAAACCGGCGTCGAACCTGCTCGCCGCTGCGATCGCTCAGAGCTATCAACTCCGCGGCCCGCCGTTTCTTTTCCGCATCGCCCACCTGCTGGAGGAAAGCGGCTGCGGGAGTTCCGGATCGGCGGGAGTAGGGAAACACGTGAATTTTCGCGAACTGCATCGCTTCGGCAAAATTCAGCGTTTTGGCAAACAACTCCGGGGTTTCGCCGGGAAAACCGGCGATGATGTCGGTTGTCACCGCCAACTCCGGCGCCCGGCTGCGCAAACGATCCAATAACCGGGCATAGTCCGCCGTTGTGTAAGGACGGTGCATGGCGGCGAGAATCGAATCTTCGCCGGACTGCAGCGGCAAGTGGAGATGCGGACACATCCGCGGCTCCTCCGCCATGATGTCGATCAACTCTGCCGAAATCTCCAAGGATTCTGTCGAACTCAGACGAACCCGGGCAATCCGGGTTTCCGCCAGAACGGTGCGCACGGCGTCAGCCAGATTATGCCGTCCGTCTTCCCGGCCATACGCGCCGAGATTGATGCCGGTCAATACAATTTCCCGAAACCCGGCCGCCGCCAAATTACGGGTTTCCCGGGCGATGCTTTCCAACGGGCGGGATCGCAGATGCCCCCGCGCATAGGGAATGATGCAGTAAGTGCAATAGTTGTCGCAGCCGTCCTGGATTTTCAGGAAAGCCCGGGTCCTGTCCGAAGTTCCCTGCAGGGGAATGTCTTCAAACTCGCGTTCGTTCATGATGTCGCCGACGGCGAATACCGGGCGCCGTTCCTGCCGGGCCGCTTCCACGAAGTCAACGATGCGATGACGGTCGCTGGTTCCGATGACTACCGATACCCCTTCGATCGCGGCGGCGTCCGCCGGCGATACTTGCGCAAAACAGCCCGTCACGGCGACAACGGCCTGCGGATTCAGGCGGGTCGCCCGGCGCACCATCTGGCGCGATTTTCGTTCCCCCAGATGGGTAACGGAGCAAGTATTCACCACATAGACATCCGCCCGTTCATCGGGCTCAACCACTTCATACCCCTGGTGACGGAACAGACCGGCCATGGCATCGGTTTCCGTCTGATTGACTTTACAACCCAACGTGATAAAAGCCACACTGGCCATTACATTCCTCCCAGATCGCCGCACTCATACAAGATAGCCGACAACGCCGCGATTCCCGCAGTTTCCGTGCGCAAAATCCGCGGCCCCAGGCCGGCTAGCAACGCTCCCCGGCTCCGGCAGTACGCCGCTTCCGATTCGGCAAGACCGCCTTCCGGCCCCACGACCAAAATCCAGGAGCCGCAAAAATCCGTCGACAGAATCGAGCGCAATCCCTGCCGTCCGGTCCCCTCGTATAACGTCAATACCCGCGTATCCGTCGGCGTCCGGTCGAACAGCGCTTCCAGAGTGACAAACGGACCAATGTCGGGAATCATGCCCCGGCCGCTTTGTTGCGCCGCTTCCTGGGAGATTTTCTGCCAGCGGCGAATTTTTTCCGCCTGTTTGACAGCATCATAACGGACCACACAATTGGCGGTCTGCAAAGGAAATAGGCCCTTGATGCCCAATTCGACAGCTTTCTGGACGATCCAGTCCATTTTGTCGCTTTTAGGCAGGGCCTGCGCCAGCCACACATCCACTGGCGGTTCCGTGGAATCCATGATTTTTTTCAGCGCCAATGTTACCGTATCGCCGGTCATCCGGACAATTTCCGCTTCACCGCACCGTCCGTCCTGGCCGGCCACGCCGATCTCATCGCCGACCGCCATCCGGAGTGAGAATCCGATGTGTCGAGCGGGCTCACCCTTTACATCCATAAAATCGGCCAATGGCCCCTGTACAAAAATTCGCCGCATCGTCAGTCCTGGTTCCGGCAGGCGACCACTGCCGCCCACTCGCCGGCTTCCGTTACCCGGGTCACCGTCAGACCCTGTCGAGCCAGGGCGTCGGTGACATCCGGCAAGCGGTCCTTGATAATGCCGCTACCGAGAAAACAGCCGGACGGCGCCAGATGCGCCGGAATGGCCGGCGCCATTTTCAGAATCAAATCGGCAATCAGGTTGGCCACGATCACATCCGCCTGTCCCGTTACGCCATCCAAAAGATTGCCCTGCGACACTTCCACGACATCGCCCACGCCGTTGGCCGTCACATTGTGCCGGGCCGTTTCGGTCGCCATGGCGTCGTACTCGATGGCCGCAACCCGCGCCGCCCCCAATTTGGCCGCCGCAATCGACAGAATTCCTGAACCGGCGCCGATGTCGAACACCGTCATTCCCGGTCGGACCATGTCTTCCATGCTTTCCAGACACAAGATAGTCGTGCCGTGGGTTCCGGTGCCGAACGCCATGCCCGGATCCATTTCCAGGACGAGATCGCCGGGCTGAGCGGTGTATTCTTCCCAGGAGGGCTTGACAACAAACTGTTCACCGATCCGGGAAGTATGAAAATATTGTTTCCAGGAATCCGCCCATTCCGTCTCCCGCACTTCGCGCCAACGGATCGTCCCCTGGCCTTTGTCCAGGGAGTGGCCGGCCAGTTCATCGATACGGCTGGACAGGATGCGCAACTTGCCGGGCAACTCCTCGTCCGAAGGCAAGTAAGCCACGACCGTCACAAAGTCGACGGCCGGCTCGTCCGGGAAAATGCAGTCGGTCCAATTGCCGGAACGACGGTATGATTGGATCAGATCCGGATCTTCGATCACCACGCCCCCGGCGCCCAGCTCATGAAAGACGGCCGCGACGGCTTCCGTAGCCTCCTGGGTCGTATGGATGCTGATCTCCGCCCACTTGTCGTTCATTTTCGTCACCTCCCGGCTTTATTATTGTTGCCTGTTCAGGAGCCGCTCAGCGCATCCTTGACTTTTTTTACGAAACTCGTGCTGGACGTCTTGATGGTTTCGCCGCCCTGTTTGGCGAATTCCAGCAAAAGTTGCCGCTGCTTATCGGACAGCTTCTTCGGCGTGACCACGGTCAGGCGCACCTTGAGATCGCCCTTGCCATGACCTCGCAGATGGGGAACCCCTTTGTCCTTGAGCGTAAGCACCGTACCGGATTGCGTTCCGGCGGGAATTTCCAGCTTGGCCATTCCTTCCAGGGTCGGCACCTCGACTTCGTCGCCCAGCGCCGCCTGCGGAAAACTGATGGATAAATCATAAACAAGATTGTCGCCGTCGCGGCCAAATGTCCGATGCCGTTTGACGGAAAGATAAACATACAGATCGCCTGGCGGGCCGCCGCGCGTTCCGGCTTCGCCCCCCTGGGAAATTCGCAGCCGCAGTCCATTGTCGGCGCCCGGCGGAATCGTGACCTGAATCCGGCGGGTCTTGCGCACTTTTCCCCGCCCTTTGCACTCGTTGCAGGGGGTATGGACGATTTTCCCTTCGCCGCGGCACCGGCTACAGGTCGTAACGTTGACCATCCGGCCGAACGGTGTATTCTGCGCCACTTGCGTCTGGCCGGTTCCGCCGCATTGCGGACAGGTCTCGGGATGCGTGCCGGCGGCCGCGCCGGTTCCTTGACAAGCCGAGCAATCTTCCGTCCGCGGGACTTCGATCTCCTGCGTATAGCCGGCAGCCGCCTGTTCGAGCGTGATATCCATATCATAGCGGAGATCGGCCCCCCGTTCCGGTCCCTGGCGACGGGCGCCGCCACCGAAGCCGCCAAAGCCGCCGCCGCCGAAAAACATGTCAAAGATATCGTTGATCCCGCCGCCGCCGAAACCGGAGGCTCCCGCAGCACCGTCAAAAGCGGCATGACCGAATTGATCGTATTTGGCCCGGTTTTCCTGATTGGACAGGACCTCGTACGCTTCATTGATTTCCTTGAACTTGGCCTCGGCGGTCTTGGGATCGTCCCGGTTCACATCCGGATGATATTTCCGCGCCAGTTTGCGGAACGCTTTCTTGACCTCGTCCTCGGATGCGGAACGGGGTACGCCGAGCACCTCATAGTAATCTTTTTTGTCCGCCACTTTTTCACCAACCCGCATCAGCCGCCGGCTCCGCCGGCGGCTGGTTTATTCCTGATTGCAGATCTCCTGCGGTTGTTTTATTTCTTCTCGTCATCCACGACTTTATATTCCGCGTCGACGACTTTCTCATCGGCCTTGGCCCCGCCGGCGGCGCCGCTCGGGCCAGCCTGCCCCGGCGCGCCCTCTTGCGGTCCCGCCTGCTGGTATACGGCCGACGACATTTCATACAAAGGCTTGGAAAGAGCTTCGGTATCCGCTTTGATCTTCTCGAGATCGGTGCCTTTGAGGCTTTCTTTCAGCACGCCGATCGCTGCCTGGACTTTTTCGACCATCGCCGCATCGGCCTTACCCTCGAAATCTTTGATTGCCTTTTCCGCTTGATAAACCAACGAGTCGGCATTGTTGCGGACTTCGACCTCTTCCCGGCGCTTTTTGTCGTCCGCGGCATTGGCTTCGGCTTCCTTCACCATGCGCTCGACTTCATCCTTGGACAAGCCACCGCCCTGCGATGCCGAGGTGATGGTGATCTTCTGTTCCTTGCCGGTACCGAGGTCTTTGGCGCTGACATGAACAATGCCGTTGGCGTCGATGTCGAAGGTCACTTCGATCTTGGGAACGCCGCGCGGCGCCGGTGCGATGCCGGACAGTTCAAACCGGCCCAGCGTCTTGTTATAAGCAGCCATTTCCCGCTCGCCCTGGAGCACATGAACATCCACCGACGGCTGGTTGTCCGACGCCGTGGAGAAAGTCTGGCTCTTCGCCGTGGGAATGGTTGTATTCCGTTCAATGATCTTGGTAAATACGCCGCCCAACGTCTCAATGCCGAGAGACAGCGGCGTCACGTCAAGCAGGAGAACATCCTTGACTTCGCCGGCCAGCACGCCGGCCTGGATCGCCGCGCCGACCGCGACGCATTCGTCGGGGTTGACGCCCTTGTGGGCTTCCTTGCCGAAATATTTTTTGATTGCGTCCTGAACCGCCGGAATCCGGGTCGATCCGCCGACGAGAATAATTTTGTCGATGTCTTTCGGCGACAGTCCGGCATCCGACATGGCCTGACGGGTCGGCCCCATCGTCGATTCGACCAGATCAACCGTCAATTCGTCGAATTTCGCCCGGGTGAGATTCAGATCGAGATGTTTGGGGCCGCTGGCGTCCGCCGTAACAAACGGCAGATTGATGTTGGTGGTCATCAGGGAGGACAGTTCGATCTTCGCTTTTTCCGCCGCTTCCTTCAACCGTTGCATTGCCATGCGGTCCGCAGACAGATCGATACCGGAATCTTTTTTGAATTCGGCAACCAACCATTTCATGACCCGCTCGTCAAAGTCGTCGCCGCCCAATCGGCCGTTGCCGCTGGTCGCCTTGACTTCGAACACGCCGTCGCCGAGTTCGAGGATCGATACGTCGAAGGTGCCGCCGCCCAGGTCAAAAACCAGGATCGTGTGGTCGTCGCCCTTGTCGATGCCGTAGGCAAGCGAGGCCGCCGTCGGTTCGTTGATGATCCGGAGCACTTCCAGACCGGCGATGGTGCCGGCGTCTTTCGTGGCCTGACGCTGACTGTCGCTGAAATACGCAGGCACAGTGATAACGGCCTGGGTGATCTTCTCGCCCAGATACGCTTCCGCATCGGTTTTCAGTTTTTGCAGGATCATCGCCGAAATTTCCTGCGGCGAATATTTTTTATCATCGATGGCAACAGTATAAGTGCTGCCCATTTCCCGCTTGATCGAACTGATCGTCCGGTCCGCGTTGGAAATCGCCTGTCGCTTCGCTACCTGGCCGACGAGACGTTCACCGGTCTTGGAGAATCCCACAACCGACGGCGTCAGGCGACTGCCTTCCGCGTTGGCGATCACTACAGGTTCGCCGCCTTCCATTACTGCTACTACCGAGTTGGTTGTACCGAGGTCGATGCCGATTACTTTTGCCATGCTAGTTCCTCCTTAAATGGCCGCCGGCCTAGCCGCGCAGCTTTTGTCGAATGTTTCATTTTTATCTGTCCCGTCGGTTGCCCGACATTATTTTCCCGCCACTTTGACCAGCGCCGGACGGATCACTTTGCCGCCCACCGCGTAGCCTTTCTGTAGTTCCGCCACGACCGTTCCTTCCGGCTGGTCGGAATCCGCATCCTTGAGAATCGCTTCATGCCGGTTTGGATCAAACATCTCGCCCACTGCCGCCACCGTGCTGATTCCCTGTTTTTCCAGCACACTGTAGAGTTGACGGAAAATCATCTCCACGCCGGCGCCGAATCCGGACGGATCTTCCGCCGGCCGACTGCCCAGGGCCCGTTCAAAATTATCGATGACCGGCAACAGCTCCTTGATAAGGTTCTGGCTGACGAATGCGCTCAATTCGGTCTGTTCCTGGCGGGTTCGCCGCCGATAATTGTCAAAGTCCGCCTGCAGCCGCAAAATCCGGTCCATCATTTCCGCTTTTACGGCTTCCGCCACAGCAGCAGGTTCCGCCGCCGTTTCCGGCGCAGCGCTTTCTGTAGGTTCCGCCGTGTCGGTTGTCGCCGTTTCTTCCCGGGGAGTATTTTTCAATTCTTCATTGGGATCGGTTTGTTTTTTCTGCGTCATCTTGTTCCCTCCTGTCCTTGGTTTCTAAAAATCCGGTCCGCCCGCCGGCGTTTCCCCGCCGACCGGACGTCCCGCCTGTTCGCCTTCATCTTTTTTCCGAATGATCGTGTCGATCCGCAATATTGCCGTGGCCACTTCACCGGCCGCTCTGAGTGCATGCAGTTTCACCGGCGCCGGATCAATCACGCCGATTTTGACCATATCGACGATTTCGCCGGTTTCACAGTCGATCCCGAGGGAATCGGCTTTTTTTCCGGTCTGCGCCGCTACGACATTTTCCACTTTTTCCAGTGGGTTATAGCCGGCATTTTCCACTATCTGCGCCAACGGCCGTTTCAAAGCGTTCACAACGCAGTCCAGTCCGTATGCCGTCATTCCCTTAAGACTGCCCCGGGACTTTTCAATGGCCCGGGCAATCGCGATTTCAATCGACCCGCCGCCGGCCACGTAGCCGCCACGAACCGCCGCCTGCACACTGGAAGCCGCATCCCGGGCGATACGCTGCCGTTCTCCCACCACTTCCTGGGTGGCTGCGCCCACCAAAATCGTGGCTGCCGGCTTGCCGCGCCCGCCCATGATCCGGACATGCTCAAGTTTCTCATCTTCATAAACTTTTTCCGCATAGCCGAGGAGTTTTTTCAACTCGGCCGGCTCTTTTTTCAGACCGGTCCGCTTGATCAGCCGGGCGCCGACATGTTCGGCGACTCGGCGCAGTTCATTGGTCGGCACGCGCTGCGCCACCAGAACCTGCGCATCGGTCAGGATTTCCTCCGCTTTGGCGTGAACGCCTCGGTCGGTGAGAACCGTCTTCACGCCGAGATCCACAATCTTCCGCACGTTCGTTTCAAACTCGTCCTGCAACTCGCGGAAACGGCGGAAGCCGGCCTCGGTTCCCAGCGCTTCGTTATCCAGTTCTTCCGGTTCCAGCGCATCGTCGATGATCAGAATCGGAGCCTGTTCGACAGCCTCCGGCATTTCCTTGCTCATCCGCTCTTTATCGATAATAACGCCCATAAATACTTCATTCCGGGCATTTTCTTCCGCCACGATGATGTCCGACAATTTGTAGTTGGGTTCCAGCAGTTTCTCCCGGCCGATCAGTCGAGCCGCCTGCACGACCAGCTCGGCGATGTCCGCATTGTCGCGCCCCGCAACCATGGCGACGTTGGCGAGTTTTGCATCTTTGAGGTCCTTGAAACTGCGGGCCCGTTTGCCCAATTCCGTCTGCGCCAGGGAAATTCCCGCCCGAATGCCCTCGATGACCCGGGCCACCGGCACGCCGCGCAACACCTGCGCCACGCCCTCGTTCACCAGAGCGCCGGCCATGATCGTCGCTGTCGTCGTTCCGTCGCCCACTTCATGCTGTTGGGCCTTGGCGATATTGATCACCATTTTTGCCGCCGGATGATTGACATCCATTTTATCGAGAATGGTAACCCCGTCATTGGTGATGATCACTTCACCAAAGCGGTCCACCAGCATGGTGTCCAATCCCTTGGGCCCGATCGTTCCCTGCACGGCCGCCGCGATTGCCCGCACCGCCGCCGCATTGGTCATCAGCGCGGCCAGACTCTCGTCGACTTCGCTGCCGCCTGCCTGCTTCAGGTTCATTCCATTGCCTCCGCTTCTACCGCTGATATTTTTTCAGGATCTGCTCCATATGTTTCTGCATGAATTCGATCGCCGCCATTGTCCGGGCGTATTCCATCCGGGTCGGCCCCAGCACCGCCAACGTTCCCACGGTCTGTCCGTCCAGGCGGAAGGACGCCTGAATCACGCTGCAGTCCTGAATTCCCGAGTATTTGTTTTCCTGGCCGATGGTCACGATGACGCCATTGCCATCTTGCGTGTGCAGAATATCATGCATCAGGTGTTCTTCCTCCAACAGGGACAAAAGATGCCGCACCTTCTCCACATCGCGGAACTCCGGTTGATTCAGAAGTTGCGTGGTTCCGCCCATATAAAGCTTGTCGCTGGACGACGGACCGCCCGTCGCTTCCCGAATGAGGGACAACGCGCTTTCCAGCAGCTCCGGTCGCGGCAAAACATCCTCCTTGATCCGGGCGAGGATCGACGACTGAATATCCGACAGGTCCAACCCGCCGAGCCAGTGATTCATGGCCCCGGCGATCCGTTGCAGTTCCTCGGCGGAAGTCCCCGCCGGGATCTCCATCAGCCGGTTTTCCATCACCCCGGTGTCGGTGACGATGATCACCACCACCCGGGTCTCGTCAAACGGCAGAAACTGCAGATATTTGAATTTACAGGCCGCCGCCTGCGGCGCCAACAGCAGCGAGACATTCCGGGTCAGTCGCGACAATACGCGAACCGTTTCCTGAAACGCTTCGTCCAGCCGCCGCACTTTTTGTTCGAACCATTGATTGATCAGCATCGTATCCCGGTCTGAAACCTGCTGCGGACCCATCAGACAGTCGACGTAAAATCGATACCCCTTGACGGAGGGAATCCGCCCCGCCGAGGCATGCGGCTGTTCCAGATAGCCGAGCATTTCCAGATCGGACATCTCGTTGCGAATCGTGGCCGGGCTGACGCCCAGCCCGTATTTGCGGGCAATCGTCCGTGAACCGATCGGTTCGGCGGTCGAAATATAATCGTCGATGATTGCCTGCAATACTTGTCGTTTTCGTTCATCCAACATTTTTCTCACCTCTTGTTAGCACTCTACGGAGAAGAGTGCTAACATATACACAAACATACCATGCAATAGCGTCGCTGTCAAGACTTGCCCCCTGTTGCCGCGCCCGTTTCAAGCGGTTACGGCAAAAACTTCACGAACGCCTGATTGCTCAATTTCAATCCTTTTTCCGTCAATCGCCACTGTTCTTTTTCGTTTGTAAGCAGCCCGGATTTTTTCAGTTCCGCAATGGCCACAGCATAATAATCGGCGAAGCTGCGCTGGAACCGAACTTCGAAATCCGGTGCCGACAGGCCGGCGGTTGTCCGCAACGCCAAAAATACATACTCCGCCATCCGGTCCGGATCGGCCAAGGTTTCCCGAAACTCTTCCGCCGACTCGCCGGCCGCCATTCGGGCAATATACCGGGCTAACTCCTCCGTATTGGCGAATCGGGCCATTCCATCGAAAGAATGGGCGGCGACGCCGAATCCCCGATAAGGCCGATAGCGCCAGTATTTCAGATTGTGGCGGCATTCCCGGCCCGGTCGGGCGTAATTCGAAATCTCATAACGCGAAAAACCCTGCTGCGGCAAAAATTCATTCAGCCAATCATACATGGCTTCTTCTTCGCCCTCCGCCGGCAAGGCGACTTGTCCGGCCGCCACCAGCGCCGCCAGCGGGGTCTCTTCTTCCAGTTTCAGTCCGTACGCCGAGATATGGTCGGGTTCCAGCGACACAGCCCGGGCCAGCGTTTCCCGCCAGCTGTCCACGCTCTGCCGCGGCAGACCAAACATCAAGTCCATACTGATATTTTCGAACCCGGCGCTTCGGGCCAGCCCAACAGCCTGCACCGCTTCCGCCGCCTGATGGATTCGGCCGATGCCGCGCAGCACCTGATCATCAAAACTTTGCACGCCGAGGCTCAGTCGGTTGAAACCCGCCTGTCGCAACGCCTTCAACGAATCGGCGTCCACTGTGCCCGGATTGGCTTCCAGACTGATTTCAGCATCATCCATCAGCGAAAACGTTGTCCGCAACGCTTGCAATATTCGCGCCAGATCAGTGGCCGGCAGCAGCGTCGGCGTACCGCCGCCAAAAAACACCGTGTCCACCGGCACGGAGAAATCGCCGCCCGCTGCGGCGATTTCCCGGCAGAGAGCGGCGACATAGGAATGTTGGACCGAAGGGTCACAGACCTGCGACACAAACGCGCAATAACTGCATTTGGCCCGGCAGAACGGAATATGAACGTAGATTCCCAGGGCACTCTGCGGCATCCGGCTCAATCCCGTTTCAAAACCGCCATGAACGCTTCCTGCGGCAGTTCTACACTGCCGACCTGCTTCATGCGTTTTTTGCCTTCCTTCTGCTTTTCCAGCAGCTTGCGTTTTCGGGTGATGTCGCCACCATAACATTTCGCCAGCACGTCCTTGCGAAGGGCGCTGATCGTTTCGCGGGCAATGACCTTGTTGCCGATGGCGGCCTGGATCGGGATCGCAAACAGTTGCCGGGGAATCAGCCCGCGCAGTTTTTCCACCAGCTGCCGGCCCCGATACACTGATTTTTCCCGGTGCACGATGATTGACAAGGCGTCCACTGGTTCTTCATTGAGCAAAATATCCATCTTCACCAAGTCGGATTCCTGGTAATCAATCAGTTCATAGTCCAACGAGGCATAACCCCGGCTGACCGTTTTCAGGCGGTCGAAATAATCGTAAATGATTTCCGACAGCGGCAGATGATAGGTCAGCATCACACGCGTGGTGTCCATGTATTTCATATCCTTGAATTCGCCGCGTTTTTCCTGGGACAACTCCATGATTGCGCCGACGAAATCGTTGGGCACGATGATGGTCGCTTTCACATACGGCTCGCCAATCGCCTCGATCACCTGCGGAACCGGCATACGGGAAGGATTGTCGATAAACAGAACTTCCCCGTCCGTTTTGCGAACCCGGTAGATGACGTTGGGCGCCGTGATGACGAGCGACATCTGATATTCCCGTTCCAGCCGCTCCTGTACCACGTCCATGTGCAACAGCCCCAAAAATCCGCAGCGGAAGCCAAATCCAAGCGCCGCCGATGTTTCCGCCTCAAATGTCAGCGAAGCGTCATTCAGTTGCAATTTTTCCAGCGCTTCCCGCAAATTGTCGAATTCGCTGCTTTCCACCGGATACATGCCGCAATAGACCATCGGCGTCACCTTGCGGTATCCCGGCAGCGGCTCCTTCGCCGGGCGGGCGGCATCCGTAATGGTATCGCCCACCTGAACTTCCTTCAGGTTTTTAATTCCGGCGATCACATAGCCGACCTGCCCTGGTCCAAGCTCCGGCATGGCGGTAAGCGAGGGACGAAACACGCCGACTTCGGTCACTTCGAAGCTGCGGCCACTATGCATCATCTGGACTTTCATCCCGCTGGCGATCGTGCCGTCCACGACCCGGACATAGGAAATGATGCCCCGGTAGGAATCAAAATGCGAATCAAAAATCAGCGCCCGGGTCGGCGCGCTCGGATCGGTCTTCGGCGCAGGAATCCGGTTCACGATCGCCTCCAGGACTTCCGGCACCCCTTCGCCCGATTTGGCGCTCACCAGTACGGCATCCTGGGCATCGATGCCGATCACTTCTTCGATTTCCCGCTTGACCTTTTCGACATCGGCGCTCGGCAGATCGATCTTATTGATCACCGGAATAATTTCCAGGTTATGGTCCAGCGCCAGGTAGACATTCGCCAGCGTCTGGGCCTCGATTCCCTGCGAGGCGTCGATGACCAGCAGGGCGCCTTCGCAGGCGGCCAGACTGCGCGACACTTCATAGGAAAAGTCGACATGCCCGGGGGTGTCGATCAGATTCAGCATGAAAGTTTCCCCATTCCGCGCCACATAATCGAGTCGCACGGCCTGCGCCTTGATGGTGATGCCGCGTTCCCGTTCCAGCTCCATCTGGTCCAGCAACTGGTTCTCCATCTGGCGGGCGGCCACCGTGCCGGTGATCTCGATCAGACGGTCGGCGAGCGTCGATTTGCCATGATCGATATGGGCAATGATCGAAAAATTGCGAATGTGGGAAGTCTTCAAGTTTCGGCTCCTTTTCTCGTTGGTTCTTTTCCTTCTTAATTATATTGACTTTGGCCGGCTGGTCAAGTGCCTTGCCTGCCGCCTGCAAATAATCCCGGAGTAAACGCCGGATTTCCCTTGCAATTTCCGAATCATCGTGCTAAAATTTTCTTCGTAGCCTGTGTAACCTGTGCACAAGGAGGTGAATCCCTTGCCACAAATCAAATCTTCCATCCGCAGCGTAAAAACTGATGCTGAAAGACGCGCCTCGAATTTCGCCGTGAAATCCACTGTGAAAACTGCTGTCCGTAAAACGGCAGAAGCCGCAGCGACCGGCAAAGTTGACAACGCAACGACTCTGCTTGCCAAGGCGGCAAGCACGATCGACAAAGCTGCGTCCAAAGGCGTACTCCATAAAAATACCGCCGCACGCAAAAAGTCGCGTTTGGCTAAAAAGGTCAACGCCGCCGCCGAATAATTATTTTGCAGCGTAGATTTTTGTGTCTTGAACCCTGTCCATGCGGACAGGGTTTTTTGAGTTTGCCGAGACGGTCTTTACCGGCACAGCTCGATGATCAGCCGCTCCAGATACGGTTTGGGATCGCCGCCCGACCGACTGGCCACATTGGCATCCGCCAGGGTCAGCAATGCCTGTTTCAAGGCATCGCTCTGAAACGACCGACTCTGGGCGATCACCCGGTTGACCATCCCCGGGCTGCCGCTTTTGGGCCCCAGCGCCGCCGCCATTTCCCGTTCGCTGCCCTGCCGGTCGATGACCTGGCGGACTTGCCACCACCGTCGCACGTTATAGGCAAGCAGGCCAATGATTTTGAGCGGTGGCTCTTTGCTGACAAACAACTCTTCCAGTCGGGCCAGCGCACGTCCCGCATGGCGCCGGGCCAGGGCATCCGTCATTGCAAAGGCTGACACTTCCGGCACCGCCGCCATTACTTCTTCCAAAGCCGCTTTGCTGATCTTCGGATCCTCGCCGACAAACAGGGCGGCCTTCTCGAGTTCGGAGGACAGGAAACCACGGGGTACCTGGTTCATCGTGGCAACGACCGCCATGAGATGTTCCATCGCCTCCCGGTTCAACTGTTTGCCCAACAGCGCCAACCGCTCCTCCACCCAGGCCCGGATTTCCCGCTCCTCATGCGGCCGGAACGGATTCAATTCTTGCACCTGTCCGTTCTCCGCGGCTAATTTTGTCAACTTGCGCCGCTTATCGGCCTTGATTGCAGTGAAGATCAATGTCGAATACGGCGGCATATGGCTCAATAATTGCATGAGGCGCGGATCTGCCGAATCGCCGGATTCTTTGGCCCCCTCTTCTCCGCCTTCCCCTTCTTCCTCCCCTGGTTCGCCGGTGTCATCGGCAACGACTTTGCGACGAGGCGCCTGAAACAGTTTCGTATTGCGGATCACCACCACTTTCTGCTCGCCGAAGAACGGGGCGCTTTCCACCAGTTGCAGCAATTCCGGAATCGCCGGATCCGTCTCCAGAATCGTCAAATTGAATTCCCGCTCGTCCGGGGGCAACAGCGAATCCACAACCCGATCGGCAAGTTGCCGGATCAGGAATCCTTCTTCGCCAAAGAACAGATAGATCTGCGGTTTTGGGGAAATTGCACGGGGCA
>CAZRQI010000036.1:0-15020 GCA_964602025.1 uncultured Veillonellaceae bacterium | reverse complement strand
GCAATGTGCGCCCGGACTTGTCCGGATGTAGTAATCGAAATCTGGAAATAAGGAGTGAGAGATTTGGCGGAAAAAGTCCTGATGAAGGGAAACGAAGCAATCGGTGAAGCCGCTGTTGTTGCCGGATGTCGCCACTACTTCGGCTACCCGATTACACCTCAGAGTGAATTGATCGAATACATGGCCAAACGCCTGCCGCAGGTTGACGGAGTATTTCTGCAAGCGGAAAGCGAGATCTCGGCCATCAATATGGTTTATGGCGCCGCTGCCGCCGGCTGTAGGGTCATGACCTCATCATCAAGCCCCGGAATCAGCTTAAAGCAGGAAGGGATTTCCTATATCGCCGGCTCCCAGCTGCCTTGCGTCATCGTTAACATGCAACGTGGCGGCCCCGGTCTGGGAAGTATCCAACCGGGCCAGGCCGATTATTTCCAGGCTACCAAGGGCGGGGGACACGGTGATTATCGCAACATCGTGCTGGCGCCCAATTCGGTGCAGGAAATGGCGGACATCACGGTCGAAGCCTTCGATTTGGCCGATAAATGGCGCAATGCCGTGATGATTCTCGGCGACGGCGCACTGGGCCAAATGATGGAACCAGTCGAATTCAAGGAGAAAACCGGCGCCTTGCCGGAAAAACCGTGGGCGGCAACCGGGCTTCATGGAAGAAAAAAACACAATGTCATAAATTCCTTGTATCTGCAGCCGGATTTGTGTGAAAAACACAATCATGACTTGCAGGAAAAATTCGCCCGCATTCAGGCCGAGGAAACCCGTTGGGAGACGCTGCAAACCGACGACGCCGACATTATTGTCGTCGCCTACGGCATCACCAGCCGAATCGCCCAGACCGCCATCGCCAAGGCGCGGGCAGCCGGCGTGAAAGTCGGCCTGTTCCGACCGATAAGCCTGTGGCCATTCCCGGAAAAACCTTTGGCTGACCTTGGCAAAACGGCCAAATCCTTTGTTGTCTTCGAGATGAGTGCCGGCCAAATGGTTGAAGACGTAAAGCTGGCGCTGAACGGCGCCTGTCCGGTTTTCTTCCACGGACGCACCGGCGGCATGTTGCCGAATCCCAAAGAACTGTTCGATTACATTATGACCGTTTCGCGCGGCGAAGGAGGGAAGTAAGATGGCGGAAAGAGTATTCGGCCGTCCTGAGTCGTTGGCGGATATGCCAACCCACTATTGCCCCGGCTGCCATCATGGCATCGTTCATCGTCTGGTGGCCGAAGCCCTTGATGAGCTCAAGGTGATGGACAAGGCGATAGGGGTAGCTTCGGTCGGTTGTTCAGTGCTGGCCTACGATTATTTCAACGTGGATATGGTCGGCGCCGCCCATGGTCGGGCGCCCGCTGTCGCTACCGGGGTCAAACGGGTGCATCCCGACGGAGTCGTCTTTACCTATCAGGGAGACGGCGACCTTGCCGCCATCGGCACGGCGGAAATCGTCCATGCCGCCGCCCGGGGCGAAAAAATCACCACCATCTTTGTCAACAATGCCATCTATGGCATGACTGGCGGTCAAATGGCGCCGACAACCTTGGTGAACCAGGTCACTACCACATCGCCTTACGGACGCAAACTGGAATCCGCCGGAATGCCGATCCGGATGACGGAAATGCTGGCCACGCTGGATGGCGCCAAATATCTGGCCCGAGTTGCCGTAAACACTCCTGCCAATATGGCCAAAGCCAAAGCCGCCATCAAAAAAGCTTTCGAAATCCAGATCGCCGGTCTTGGCTTCAGCTTGGTCGAAGTGTTGTCGATTTGTCCGACCAACTGGGGTATGACTCCATTGGAAGCGGTTGGTTGGATGGAACATAACATGATGCCGTATTATCCGCTGGGAACCTTCCGCACCGGCGAGGAGGTGGCGAAATGAATAAGGAAATGATTTTTGCCGGATTCGGCGGTCAAGGCGTCATGCTGATGGGACAAATTCTTGCTTATGCCGGAATGCTGGAAGGCCAACAAGTTTCCTGGTTTCCCGCCTATGGCCCGGAAATGCGCGGCGGCACCGCCAACTGCTCGATCATCATCGGTGACGAACCGGTAGGAACTCCCATCGTGACCGAACCCAGCGTGGTTGTAGCGATGAATCTGCCGTCCCTGGATAAATTTGAGCCGATGTTGCCCGTAGGGGGAACCCTGCTGATCAACAGTTCGCTGATTGACCGCAAACCGCATCGTACGGATGTTAAAACCTATTATGTTCCTTGCAACGATATTGCTCAGGAACTCGGAAACCTGAAAGTCGCCAATATGGTCATGGTGGGCGCGATCATCGCCGCCAGCGGGGTAGTGAACATCGATTCGGTTATCACTGTGCTGGCCAAAAAGATCTTCAAAAACAAGCCCAAAGTCATGCCGATCAACGAACAGGCGATCCGAAGAGGGCTGGAATGTGTAGCCGGTAAATAAGTTTTGCGATCTATAAAGAAAATGACTGGGGTTTTGACCCAGTCATTTTCTTTTTTTGCAGGATTTTCGCCGTAAAGTGCGAATATTATCGAGCATATATGATATATTCCAAGAATTCCCGAAGAATTGAAACGCAACCACAGGGGGTTAGTCCCATTGTTCAACTGGATGAGAAACCCGATGGCAAATGCCGCCAGTCTGAAGGAATACGAAGTATCGGTCGACCTGTTGATCAGTAACCTGATTTTGATGTTTTCGGCATTGCTAACCTTGCTCGAATTATTACGGGAAGCCGATTTCCAGCAGGGCGTCTTTGCGGCGCGCTACGCCATTGCGTCAGGCATCGTCACACTTCTTGTCCGCAAACTGCCGCTGCCCCTAATGGTTCGCGGCGTAATTCTGTTGACGGTTCCGACCGTCATGGCGGCAGTATCGGCGATTACCGATCCGTTCTTTCTGTTCGTGCACCACATCTTTTTCATTCTAATTGTCGCCGCCTCGCTCTATTTTCATGCCGAACTGCTGCTAACCTATGGCATTGTCCTGAACATAACGCTGGCCAGTTTGTATTTCATCCAGCCAACCTCGCTTTTTGGAACTGCCGAGAACCCCGGCGACGTTTATTTTATCTTTGCCTTGCTCAACGGCAGCATATTCATCCTGTATCATGTCATGCAATGGGTTCGTTTGCTGTTGGTTGAACTGCTGTACAAATCGGAACGCTTGCAGGAAATGGCGTACACCGATTTTTTGACCGGCATCGGCAACCGGGCCAGCTTGTTGGAGCGTCTGGAAAGAGATATTCACTGGGCAAAAAGTAATGGCGGCTTCATGGCTGTCGCCGCCATGGATGTTGATAACTTTAAGGAAATCAATGACACATTCGGCCATTCCACCGGCGACCAAGTTCTGGTCAATGTTGCGGAGCGCATCCGCAGTTGCAGTCGTGCCACGGATACGGTAGCAAGGATCGGCGGCGATGAATTCTGCGTGCTGCTGACAGGAATTCGTGAACCGGCGGATGCCTTGCTCCACATGAATCGAATGATCGAGTGCATTTCGATGCCGGTTCGGGTTCAAAATGAACCTTTGGCCATCAATGTCAGCGTCGGCCTCGCCTTTTATCCCCGTGACGGCTCGGATCCGCACACACTCTTGGAAATCGCTGACGAAGCGATGTATCAGGCAAAACACAATGGGAAAAATTGCTTACGAGGATTTGAAAAAAGGACGCCAAGCTTGCCGGTATCGGATTCCGTCTCATAGGCCGGTTACGAGCCGGTCTTTTTTTCGGTTCGCTACCCCTTGTACTTGCCCGCATTCTGCAAGATGCGAGCAGGAAAGTGCCCGAGATGCGGCGAACGAATAGATATAGTCAGGGAAAGGTTGGGAAAAAAATGACCTTTGATTTTCATACACACTCGTTTTTCAGCGATGGAGTTCTATCACCGATTGAGCTCATTCGGCGCGCCCATGTGGCTGGTTATCGGGCCATCGCGGTAACCGATCACATTGGTCTGGCCAATATGGAGTCAACGATCCGGGAAGTGGCAAAAGATTGTGCCTTGGCGGAAAAACATTGGGGAATCAAAGCATTGCCCGGGGTGGAGTTGACCCATGTTCCGGCAGCGGCCATCAATGAATGCGCCCGGCAGGCCAAGTCCCTCGGCGCCCGGATCGTCGTCGTTCATGGCGAAACGCCGGTCGAGCCAGTAGAACCGGGGACCAATCGAGCCGCCTTGATGTCGTCATTCGTCGACGTATTGGCCCATCCTGGCTTTCTTACAACGGAAGAAGCCCAAATCGCCGTGGTCAACGATATCTTTCTGGAAGTTACCGCACGGGCCGGTCACTCGCTAACGAATGGCCATGTTGTGAAAGTTGGGCTCGCCGTCGGCGCGAAACTTCTGGTCAATAGCGACGCCCATTCGCCCGATAATCTCATGAAGGAAGGGTTCGCCGCCAAAGTCGCGCAAGGCGCCGGTATACCCGTCGAGATTTTAGAGTCCGTTCTCCTGGAACATCCGATGGAATTGCTCCGACGGCTGGAAAAGAACGAAACCAGTTCGGCCTCCTGATCCGGCAACGTTTGCATTGCACGGAAACTGAAAGAAAGGCAGGATGAGAAATTATGATATGCCCACGATGTGGCCGGGACAACCCTCCAGAAGTATATTACTGCCAAGCTTGCGCAACCCCGTTGACAACCGCTCCGCCGCCAACGCCGCCGGGCGGGTATCCGGGATATCCGCCGCAACAGCCGTTTTATCCCGCGTACGGTCTGCCAACGAGCTACGCCGGTATTGGTCAGCGGTTTCTGGCGGCTTTGATTGACGGCATTATTTTAGGGATTCCCATTGGGATTCTGTCCTCGGTGCTGAGCGCCATGATGGCGGTAAGAGTCATTCACCGCACCGGTAAGGATACTTCGTTTAATCCGGGCATGGCGGCCGACGCCATCGGAACATTCCTCGCCGGGTTTGGCATGATCATGATCATCTCATTTCTCTTGACTTGGGCCTATTTTGCTTTAATGGAGAGTTCCGGCTGGCAAGGTACGGTCGGCAAAAAGATTATGGGCATTCAGGTTACCGACCTAAATGGTTCCCGAATTTCCGTTGGACGGGCAACCGCCCGCCTCGTGGTCAAAGCTTGTCTCAGCGGCTGGTTTCTGATCGGCTACATCATGGCTTTCTTTACGCAACGGAAACAGGCATTGCATGATCTGATCGCCGGCACCATCGTCCTCACCAAACAGCAAGCCTATGCGCAAAATCCGCCTCAACCGGGTTATCCAAACTACAACCAGCCGCAACAACAACCTTCGCTTGCCGCCTGTCCGCATTGCGGCGGCGCCGTGCCGCCCAATTCCCGGTTTTGCAGCCATTGCGGCCGGAACTTATAGCCGGATCATAGTAGAAGCGAAAGCAGGGAGGAGTTTGCAATGAACTCATCCGGACGAATTGTTCGCCATAGAGTCCTGCTCCTGATCATGATGTTGATTCTGATCCTTTCTACGGCTTGCGGCAGCAGCTCCAAAAGCGAATCGCCCAGGCCAGCCTCTGCGCCGCAGCCCGCCGCGAAAACCGCTGCTCCGGCGCCGGCTAACGGTAACGCCAAACCGCTTCCAGAACTGCGGAAGGTCATCGAAACAGCACAAGTAACGCTTGAAACCAAAGATTTGCCGACCACCGAAAGCAGGGTACGGGAACGCCTGTCCGCGCGCAAAGGAATTTTGAATTCAGCCAATGTCACGCTGGATGGCAACGGCAGACGAACGGGTAATTTTACCCTGCGAATCCCCGCCGGGCAGTTGCAGGATTTTGTCAACGAACTGGCGAGCCTGCCGGATGTCATTGTTCGGCAGCGCAGCATTTCCTCACAGGATGTCACGGAAGAAGTAGTTGATATTACCGCTCGTTTGGAAAACATGCAACGGCATGAAAAACGGTTGCGCGAGATACTGGCTACAGCCAATACGGTGGAAGAAGTGCTCAAGGTGGAGAAAGAGCTGGCGACCGTGCGCACCCAAATCGAAAGCACCACCGGAAAACTGAAAGCGTTGAGCGGAAAAATCGAAATGTCCACGCTGCAACTCCGAATCAGCGAAGTTGCAGTGATTACGGAAACCAACTTCTTTGGCAAGCTGAAAGCTATTTTGCGGGACAGTTGGGTCGCGGCGGGGGATGTGGTCCTCTATTTGATCGCAACGATTATCGTACTGTCGCCGATCGGAATTTTGACGGCAGGGATCTGGTGGTGGTGGAAACGGCGGCAAAAGGCGAAAATACTGCCGAATCTTCCCTCATATATCAACAATAATCCACCGCCGCCAGCGCCGAAATAAGCAGGAAAACCGTCGCCGGACGGGGAATAGATAGTAGATTCTTGAGTAGGGAGGACTGAATATCTGATGTATGAGGAAAGCAAACTGCACGGAAAAGTTTTGGTTGCCCAAGGCGGCGGCCCGACAGCCGTAATTAATCAATCCATGGCCGGAGTCGTGCTGGAATCGCGCAAATTTCCCCAGGTCACCCGCGTGTATGGCGCGATCAATGGCGTAAAAGGGATCGCAAATGAAGATTTTCTCGACCTGACGCAAGAAACCACCCATAATCTTGAGCAAGTTGCGGTGACACCGTCTTCGGCATTATTGTCGACACGCGATAAACCGGATGAGAAGTATTGCGACGCTATGTTTGAAGTCATGCGGGCCCATGATATCCGCTATTTCTTTTATATTGGCGGCAACGACTCCTCCGACACGGTTCGAATCATCAATGAACGGGCGGAAAATGCCCATTATGATTTCCGGGCGATTCACATTCCCAAAACGATCGACAACGATTTGGTGCTGAACGACCATACTCCAGGATACGGGTCGGCCGCCCGATTTGTCGCGCAGGCCTTTATCGGCGCCAACCTGGATAATCGGGCCTTGCCTGGCGTCTATATCGGCGTGGTCATGGGCCGGCACGCCGGCTTCCTGACGGCCGCTTCCGCGATTGCCCAAAAATATCCCACGGATGGGCCGCATCTGATTTACTTGCCGGAACGCGCGTTCGACATGGATACATTCCTGATGGATGTCAAAAAAGTGTATGACCGCCTGGGATGTTGCGTAATTGCGGTTTCAGAAGGAATTCAGGATCAGGAAGGCACGCCCATCATGTCCAAGCTGCTCAATTGCGTGGAGAAAGATGCGCATGGCAATGTTCAGTTGTCCGGAACCGGCATGCTCGGCGACTTGTTGGCGGAACAAATCAAAAACAAATTGCAAATCAGCCGGGTGCGTTCGGATACATTCGGTTATCTGCAACGGTCATTCTTTGGGTGCGTTTCGGACGTCGACCAGCACGAAGCGCGCGAAGTCGGGGAACGCGCCGTACAATTCGCCTTGTGGCACAATATGGATGGTTCTGTGGTCATGGAACGGACAGGTTATTATTCGGTCGACTACCGTTTGGCGGCACTGGCCGATGTGGCCGGGAAAACCCGTCATATGCCGGATGAGTTCATCAATGCGGCCGGTAATCATATCACCGATGCCTTCAAATTTTACCTCCGACCCCTGTTAGGTTCGGGCCTGGGATCGGCGACTCATTTACGGGCGCCCCGGGCGGAAAAGATTTTGAAAAAGAATGTCTAAATAAAAATTCAAGCGCAGGGTGCAACCCTACCGAAAACCTATAAGGAAGAGAGTAATAAAAAACAGCCTGTGTCCGTGTTAGTACGGACACAGGCTGTTTTTTATTGATTTCACCGTCGTATTGCGGCAGGAAGAGTTTTATTCTATTCTTTTTCGCAACACGGTCAACGCCTGCTGCGCTTCTTTCAACCGGGCCTGGGACTGGGCGAAGTATTCCTGCGAGCGTCCCACCCAGTCAGGGTTAGGCGGCGTCAGAGACAACTTGCCATCCAGATAATCCGCCATGATGGAGGACGACTTACTGAGCAAAGAGAGGCACTCCTTTAACGGCATCGCGACTGCGCCAACTTCGGTTGAAGCATCCGGAGGCATTGTCAACTGGGCCAGAACGGCATCACTGCCGCTTTGCACCGAACGATAATTGGCGGCGGTACGTTTGGGATCCCCGGCCACGTTGACTTTGCGGGTATCGTTGATGAGCTGGACGGCTTTTTGCGTACCGACGGACAATTGATTATAGGCATTCTTCAAAGCAGCGGCGCTGCCGGCCGTCGTCGTATCAGCACGTTGAGAAGCAACCTGCGGCGAAGCCAGCTGAGAAGTGGCCGCCGACTTGGAATTATTGAAAGGCCAGGTCCAGGAAAACGATTCTGGTGAAGAATAATATAGGAAAGACACGCCGAACGTAACCAAAACTGCAACGAAATAGCCAATTATCCATTTTGTAATCGAAGCCGCGCTGCGAACTTCGCGACGTTGCGCCGGTTCGGATGGCAATGGCGGCAACGCGCACAAATATTCAACCCGCGTGCCGCAGTGTTGGCAGAATTTTTCACGGTGCGGAATCTCATGGCCGCAATGACTGCAATAATGCAAGAATGGACACCACCATAATTTTAGTTTCAAGCATTATTTTATCATGTATGCAAAGTTTCGAGAAGCGTGTCAGCTTTTGTCGATATGCGCGAACCGAGTCTTTCCACTCATTTTACTTTACATAATATATATTATAGGACGTTTTAAATATATTAGAATTAGAATTAGAAAAGGACTCGATCTTCATCAAGTCATTCTACACCCACAACACGCAACGAATCCTAGATCGACTTCTGCATGTCGGCTACACCGAATCTATATTTCGCGTTTGATATGTTCGCATTTTCGTCAAACACGCTAATCAGGATCGCGCAATTCGAGCCTCAGTGACGATCATTCCACGTATACCGCCAATCCGAATCCTGCAGTCGCTTAACCGGAATCTTAATTACCTGGCCTGGCTGAATCGTTTGATTTGCTGAGAGCTCATTTAATTTACGGATGGCAATCACTTTATCACGAACATCTTCACCCGGCTGTGTTATTTGCCCAGCGATTGTCCAAAGCGTATCCCCGGTGGAAACGCGACAAGAAATTTCCTGAATGGTGTGTTTGGCGAACAATTCGTCGTAAATTACGAACATACGCTCCATCACGCTTTGGCCAACACAAGCCGCTAAAATCAGCAAACTCATGACAATAACGCAATCATTCCAAAGTCGTTGCCGTTTCATTTTCGATTTCAGCATCATAAGATAGCCACCTTTCGAACGATTGTTCTTGTAAATCATTATAATATGGAACAAACGTTCTTGCAATGGTTTTCGTGAAATTTCCGAACAAATGTTTGCGCTGGGCCGATAATGTTGCTATAATACAGATAAAGAAATTTGTGCGGAGGTATGATATGGGCAAAGTTGCTTCCCTCAGTCCAAAGCAGCAACAAATTCTGGACGTTATTCAAACATCCATTCGGCAAAAGGGATACCCGCCGAGCGTTCGGGAAATTGGCGAGTTAGTCGGACTCAAATCCCCTTCCACCGTCCATATGCACCTCAGTAAATTGGAGCAGCTTGGCGCCATTCGCCGCGAATCGGACAAAAACCGGGCAATTGATGTCGTGGGCGATGCTCCGTTACGCAACGTTTCCATGGTTTCCGTCCCTTATGTCGGTCGGGTTACGGCCGGCCAGCCTGTGCTGGCTGTGGAGAATATCGAAGAAACCTATCCGATGCCGGCGGATTTGGTTGGCCAGGAGAATGTCTTCATGTTGAAGGTTGATGGCGACAGCATGATCCAGGCCGGCATTTTTGATGGCGACTATATCATTGTTCGCGATCAGGATTCCGCCCGCAACGGCGACATTGTCGTAGCGCTCGTGGATGGTGAGGAAGCGACGGTAAAGCGCTTTTTCCATGAAAAGGACCGGGTCCGGCTGCAACCGGAAAATGACCGTCTCTCCCCCATTTATTCCCGGGATGTTTCCGTATTGGGCAAAGTGATCGGCGTATATCGAAGAATGTAGCCATTACGTCACTTATCGCTGCCCGCATATTCGCAAAGAAGACCGGATTCGTAGTATTACCTACGAATCCGGTCTTCTGCCTATTTGTAGAGAAAAAACTTTTTACCTTGTCGGAGTTGAAGGCGATTGGACGGATGGTTGGGGTATTACACCTTTCAAAGTGATCTTGCCACTCGTGACTGGCTTCTTGGTCGGGGCATCCGGTTTCTGCGCCGGCGATGGCTTCTTGGCTGGAGCTGAATTTGCCGATGCAGCCTCACCATTAGGTTTTGTGCCCACTTTGACGATCCGGTTTACTGGATCATAATCGTCCGTGAATAACAATTGGCTGACCTGTTTGCCATTAATGGTGCGGATGCGATACGTCGAAACCCTGAAACCTCGCTGCGGTGACTCATCGATTACTTCCTTGCCGACCTCCAGGGTTGGATCCGGTTGTTTAATCTCCACTGGTTCGATCACTTTATGAACAACGTAGTCCAATTCAATTGGCGGCGGTGAATCCGCGACATTGCCCAAAACCGAAAAAATCAGTTCGTCTTCCGTCACCGTCGAATAAATCATGATGGATCGTTTAAGATTATTCTTAAATTTAAAATCGATCTGGCCATCAACGACCGTGGCATCGAAGCCAAGCGGCACATAACCGATCGCCCGGCCATGATTGCTGCGATCCACGATCTCCAGATCCGCCAGTAACGCGGCATTGTATAAAGTGCTGCTGACCTGGCAGACTCCGCCTCCCCAATCCGGAACAAGTTTTCCGTCCAGGATGACCGGCGCCATACGAAACCCTTCCTTTTGGTTCCGATGGCCGACAATGGCGTTGTAAGAAAACATTTCACCGGGTTTCAGCACTTGACCATGAATTCGGTTGGTTGCCAGACGCAGGTTGGCGTTCCGGTCAGCATCCCACGGCTTGAAATAGGTCGAATACGATGCCAGTATCGAATCGATCCCGGCATAATGTGCATCGGTGATGCGGGGAATCTGTTGGTCAAAAACCAGATCCAACTGAAAGGACAACTGTTGTTGCGGTGATTTAAAAGCTTGCGCCAAGGTTTTCTCAATATTAAGCTTACGCCCTTCCACTGCCGGAATCAGGTTAACCCGCTTGTTCTGCAGGGATACCTGAAGTGAGGCGTCGCGGGCTTCACGGTCGGTTTTCAGTGCCAAGGCGGTAAGAAGCTTGCCTAGTTTGTCGCGATTAATATTCACGGATACCGGTACATGGAGTACGGGGCGGGACTCTCCGGTCAGAAGGGTCACCCACCGGCGGACAAGATCGTCTTCCCGGCCGGACGAATAAGCCGTCGCGACGCTACGTTTGACATCAACAGAAAAATCAATGTCGCTGGGCTGAACCGGCCAGATCTGCCGGCTGTCGGTAATCAGAATCGGCGCGGACAATACCGGCTGTATGGCTGTTTCAAGTTTGGTTTCCGCTTCATTTGGCTCCAAACCGCCCACATCCACATTCGCCACATGAACACCCGGCAGAATTTTGGGGTCGCGAAGAATCCATTGATCGGCTGCGAATATGCCGATCACACTGGCCAAAGCAAAAGCTGCGATCCCCAAGCCGATTTTCTGTTTCCTGTTCACAGCATGCACCCCACTAACATTAAAACAAAACACCTTTGAGCCGCTCCGGCTCAAATCCCATGATAGGCCAATATCCAGGCGAGCAGCGCCGCCATTGCCCCTAAAAACACCAAGATCGTCACTGTTTCCGCATTCAGCCAGACAACCACCCGCGGTAAGACCAACAGGGCAATATAAGAAAAAGCTCCGCACCAAAAAAGGGCACGGAGACTTACTGGCCATCGAAAGCATCGCCGGATGAGCATCAACGACAAACTTACGAAACAAACCACTAAGAAAACAATTAACTCGTATGCCATGTTCATTGGTTCGACAGACATAACATAAAATCCTGCAAATTCCAGATTAAAGATTTGTTTCCATAGCAAGCGTTTCGTCCATCGCTTCAGCGGCCCCCAGCAGCGCCAACAGAGCGTGTTCAAAGGTCAGTCCGCCCTGCAGATAGATGGCGTATGGTTCGCGGAGAGGTCCGTCGGCGCTCAACTCAATCGAAGACCCTTGAATAAAAGTACCGCCGGCCATAACGACGGGATCGGCGTATCCAGGCATCGGCGCTGGTTCCGGTTTTAAATGGGAGTCAACGGGCGAGTATTTTTGCAGTCCACGGCAAAACGCTGTCAGTTTTTCCGGTGAACGAAGTTCGATAGCCTGGATAATATCATGGCGCGTTGCCTCACAGGACGGTTGAACGGAATAACCCTTCGCCGCAAAAAACGCCGC
Organism: uncultured Veillonellaceae bacterium; assembly: GCA_964602025.1. Lineage (GTDB taxonomy): Bacteria > Bacillota > Negativicutes > UBA1444 > UBA1444 > UBA1444. The sequence goes on along the minus strand of CAZRQI010000036.1, from coordinate 2,781 downwards.
GGCGAACAAGGCGCTTTTCATCGCTTGGGCCGTAACATGCGGCGCCAAAAACAATCCCTGGAAAAAGAGGCGATAGCCTTCGACAAACGATCCCACTTCCGCGCCAATTCCCGGCGCTGTCAACCGTGCCGCCGCCCTCTCCACCAAATCGGCCCGGCCGGCGATATATCCTCCCGTAGGAGCAATCCCGCCGCCGGGATTCTTGATGAGGGAACCGGCGATCAGATCCACGCCGACCGACGTGGGTTCACAAGTTTCCGTAAACTCGCCGTAACAATTGTCCACCATGACAACGCAATCCGGCTTTATCGCCTTGATCGCCGAACAAACAGCGCCAATCTCGGCCACCGAAAGTGATTCCCGCAAACTGTAGCCGCAGGAACGCTGGATCAATACCAATCGCGTTTCCGGCGTCAATACGCCGGCGAATGTTTCGGGACGGCGTATCTGTTCAAACGGAGTTTCCCGATAACGAACGCCATATTCCGTCAGGCAACCCGGTGATCGGGAAGACGTGCCGATCACGGTGCACAAAGTGTCATAGGGCGTTCCGGTAAGCGACAGCAATTCGTCACCGGGTCGCAGTGCTCCGAACAAAGCGGTCGCCAAAGCGTGAGTACCGGATACAAACTGGTTTCGCACCAAAGCAGCCGGAGCGCCGAAAATATCCGCCCAGACCGCATCCAACTTGTCGCGGCCGCTGTCGCCATATCCATACCCTGTCGTCTGCCGAAAATCATAATCGGATACCTGATGCGTTCGAAAAGCATCCAATACTCGCGCAGTGTTTTGTAGCGCAATCTCGTCAATCGTCTGGAAACGGGAAGCTAATTGCTCTAAAATCCGATTCTTCAGTTCAATGTTTTTCCGGGAAAATCGCTTCAATCTTTTGGTTCCTTTCCTGAAATAATAAACTCCGCCAACTGGCCGGCTACCGCAGGCGTCAATAACGCCCGGACTTCAATCCCTTCCGGTTTGTATTCCTTTTCCTGAACAACGGCCTGTTCAAACAACAAATTCATCAAACCGGATTCTTCATAGGGGATCAGGAGCGTCACCGCCCGATTCAAGCGGCTTAATACCTCTTCGATGGCTTCAAACAGTTTTTCAAGACCGCTTCCCTCTTTGGCCGAAATCCCCACGGCGCCAGCCTTCCAGAACAATTGCTGGTATTTGGCCGGTCCGCTAAGGCTGTCGGTCTTGTTCATCACGGTGATCATCGGCTTGTCGGCAACCCCAAGTTCCTTCAGCACATCATACACGGCTTTGCTCTGTTCCTGCCAATCGGGCGCGCCGGCATCCAGCACATGCATCAGCACATCCGCATAAACCACTTCTTCCAGAGTCGCCCGAAACGCAGCAATCAAGGCATGCGGCAACTTGCGGATAAAACCGACGGTATCCGCCAACAATACTTTTCGTCCGGAAGGAAGCACCAGCAAGCGGATGGTAGGATCCAGCGTAGCAAACAGCTTGTCTTCCACCAACACGCCGGCATCCGTCAATCGATTCAGGAGCGTCGACTTGCCCGCGTTGGTGTAACCGACAATCGCGATACACGGCAAACCCGACTGCACCCGGCGGGAGCGGTGTACGGCCCGTTGGGCGCAGACATTCTTGATTTCTTCCTCAATGTCATGAATCTTGCTGCGAATTCTTCGTCGATCGACTTCAAGCTTGGTTTCGCCCGGTCCCCGCGTGCCGATGCCGCCGCCCAGACGCGACAACACCAGGCCCTTCCCGCCAAGTCGGGGCAAAACATAGCGCATCTGCGCCAGTTCCACCTGCAGCTGGCCTTCGTGCGACCGGGCCCGTTGGGCAAAAATATCGAGGATCAGAGCGGTTCGATCCAGCACCTTGACTTCCAGAGCATTTTCCAGATTGCGCTGTTGGGCTGGTGAAAGCTGATCGTCGAAAATCACGGTTGTCGCCTGTGTTTCCGTCTCTAACGCTTTCAGTTCCTCCAGCTTTCCCTTGCCGATATAGGTCGCCGGATCCGGCGACTCCCGCCGCTGAATGATGCGGCCCACGGTTTCCCCGCCGGCCGTTTCCACCAGACGTTCCAGTTCCTGCAGCGTTTCCTCGACCTTTTGCTCCTTGTCAATGTCAGTGCCGACGATTACAACTTTGTCTTGTTGATTGGAATCTTGCTGATCGTACATTCAATCACAGGAAAACCCCAGGCGATCAACCCGGGGCCTCTCTCCTTTCCTGCACCGGCTCATTCGGCCGAGTCCTCGCGTTTTTCCATAAATATCGGCTGCAACGGCCGAATCGGCGTAATGGTGGAAATTGCGTGCTTGTACACCAACTGTTGTTTTCCATCATTCTCCAGAATCACCGTGAAGCTATCGAAGCCGCGCACCGAGCCACGCAACTGAAAACCGTTGGCCAGATAGACAATCACCGGAATATTTTCCTTGCGAATCTGGTTCAAGAAACTGTCCTGTAAATTCAACAGTTTTACGGTCATAGCACACCTCCGCCAATTGATTCTATGATTATTCTACTTGATTGAAAATTTTTCCGCAACCTGCCGCGTTGCTTCACCGAATACCGCTGCGCCGGTTTCGTCGTCCGCCGTCCGCTCCAGCCAATGGATATAAGGCATCCGGCGAAACCAGGTCAATTGTCGCTTGGCGTAACGCCGGCTCGATTGCTTGATTTGGGCAACCGCCTCTTCCAGGCTGACTTTCCCCTGGAACCAGGCAATCAGTTCTTTATAGCCGATCGCCTGCAGGGCGGTCGCCTGGCCAGTCAAATCCCGCTGCCACAACGCCC
>CAZRQI010000035.1:13779-15159 GCA_964602025.1 uncultured Veillonellaceae bacterium | reverse complement strand
AAAAGAGGATCCGTTCAGTCGTCGTAGTCTTACCGGCGTCAATGTGGGCCATAATCCCAATATTCCGGGTCTTAGCTAGCGGGAATTGTCTGGCCACAATCATCACTCCTACGTTCTACGTATCTTATTAAAATATTACCAGCGATAATGCGCAAAAGCTTTATTGGCTTCCGCCATTTTATGGGTATCATCACGTTTTTTCACTGCGCCGCCCGTATTGTTGGAAGCATCCAGCAGCTCCGCAGCCAACCGTTCATGCATGGTTTTTTCGCTACGATTCCGCGCCTGGTTGACCAACCAACGAACACCCAGTGAAAACCGACGATCCGGACGGACTTCCACCGGAACCTGATAGTTGGCGCCACCGACCCGACGCGCCCGAACTTCCAAAACCGGCATTACATTCTTCAACGCGGTTTCAAAAAGCTCCAGGGGATCTTTGCCCGTTTTGGCTGCCATGGCGTCAAACGCCGCATATACAATGCCCTGCGCGACGCTTTTTTTGCCGCTGAGCATGATTTTGTTGATAAAACGGGTTACTGTTTTTGAGTTGTATACGGGATCCGGCAAAACATCCCGTTTGGGAACTGCGCCTTTTCTCGGCATGAAAAACCCTCCTTATTTCTTTCCAGTCGTCTTTCCACGCTTGGCGCCGTACTTCGAACGCGACTGATTGCGTTTTGCAACGCCGGCCGTATCGAGAGCACCGCGGATAATGTGATAGCGAACACCTGGCAGATCCTTTACACGACCGCCCCGGATCAAAACAACGGAGTGCTCCTGAAGATTATGCCCAATGCCCGGAATGTACGAAGTTACCTCAATGCCATTGGTCAAACGGACACGTGCCACTTTGCGCAATGCGGAGTTCGGTTTTTTCGGGGTTGTCGTGTACACCCTCGTGCAAACACCACGCTTTTGCGGGCACTCTTTTAATGCCGGCGCAGTGGATTTTTTCTCCAACTGTTCTCTGCCTTGACGTACTAATTGATTGATTGTCGGCATTTCCACACCTCCTTATAGATAAATTCCTCAAGATTGCATTGCTGCAAACTATTGCTATTTCAAGATCGCGACCGCGGCGGCGCCGACGTCAATCCCGCAGGCCGATCCCAGTTCTTCCATCGTAAAGCCATCGACAATGGAAACTGCTTGATCTTTACATGCCTGCTGCAGCGGCGAAATCATACGAGTATCCGCATTTTCAGCCAAGTATACTTTCAATGCGTTACCTTTTTCTACCGCTTTTAAGCTTTGTTTGATGCCGATTACCTTAGAAACTTTCTTGAAATTTAGAGTATCAGCGGCCATTAGCCACACTCCTCCATAGGCGCTTTATCATTCTATCATCCACTAAGCTGTCGTGTCAACGGGTATTTT
>CAZRQI010000035.1:0-13679 GCA_964602025.1 uncultured Veillonellaceae bacterium | reverse complement strand
GCAACCGCCGGTTCTCCATCGTTTTCCAACGCCTTGAGGTTTTCGGCCTCGAAAGAATTGATATCGATGTATTCGCCCGGCAGGAATTCGGTGTCGCCCGGTTCCTCCACTTTCACTTTGTGAAGCATCTGACGGACCATGACTTCGATATGTTTGTCGTTGATTTCAACGCCTTGCTCTTTATATACCTTTTGAACTTCGCTCACAATATACCGGTGAGTATCGCGCAGACCCCGAATCCGCAAAATGTCGTGCGGATTGAGCGGACCATCGGTCAGGCGATCGCCCGGCTCGACCTGCTGGCCTTCCCGAACCAAAGTCCGGGAACCATAAGGAATCGGATAAATACGTTCTTCGCCGGAAGAAGAGGTCACGACCGCCCGGCGAGCGCCTTTCGTTTCACGCAACTCCACCCGGCCGTCAATTTCGGTCAGAATTGCCGGATGCTTGGGTTTGCGCGCCTCGAAGAGTTCTTCGACACGCGGCAGACCGGAAGTGATGTCCCCGCCGGACGCCTGTCCGCCGGTTGACGCCACACCGCCGGTATGGAACGTACGCATGGTCAACTGGGTACCCGGTTCGCCAATCGACTGGGCGGCGATGATTCCGACCGCTTCGCCGACATCCACAATCCGGCTGGTAGCCAAATTGCGGGCATAGCACTTGACGCAAACGCCATATTTGCATTTGCAGGTCAGAACAGACCGGATCAGGACTCTCGATCGAACGGCGGCTACCCGATCCACTAGTTCTTCCGTGATTTCTTCATTGGTCCGGACAATCAATTCACCCGTCTTGGGATCGGCGATATCTTCGGCGGCAATACGACCGACAATACGATCCCGGAGTTTTTCAATCACGTTGCTGCAAATATGGACAACTCCGGCATTCCCGCGCATCGTCCAAAGCATGGTCAAATGGTTGTGATTGGTTTCATCCAGCAAATCGCCGACGCGGAGAAGGCTTTCCCCGTTTTCATTTAGTACCAGCTCCGCCGATTTTCTTCCCGCCAGGTCGATGTTCAGAATTCTGACTTCATCCTGAACTGCGGCAATTTCAGCGATTTTTTCGGTGGTAAGTGTATCGCCGGGATTCACGATGGCTTTCTTGGTATTCGGATTGCGGATCTCTTCCGCAACGATCTGTTGCAGGGCGCGATGCCGCAGATCCGAGGATTTCAACGATATTACCTTGGTCAGCGGTTCCTTCACGGCTTCTTCCAGGATCGCTTCCGCATCAATCCCCTTCAGGCTGTTCTTCCGGACGTTGATATCACCGAACACATCCGAATTCAGCAGAAGTTCGACATGTTCTTCCTGAATCTGCGTTCCCGCATTCAGAATGCTGGCGCCGGCCGGATCGACCACATCGTCCTCAAGATTGCGGTTCAACATTTCACGGAGCATGATGTCGCGCAAATTATCGCGGATCTGCTGCCGAGAAAGTGTCAAAGGAACAAGCTCCGGCACATTGATTTCCAAAACCTGTTCTTCCAGCAATCGATCGAATCCTGCGGCATCAAGCACGGAGCCCGCCGTCAGAATAATCTCGCCGGTAGCGCTGCTGATGGCATCCGCCGCCAGTTCTTTTCCATACAAGTCCGTTTTAGCGCGGGCAAGGGCGATTTCATGCGCCGCCTGCATCTTATCCACTTCGCGCGAGATATTGAATTTGAGAACATCGCAGTCATCTTCACGCACGATCAGATCCTGGGCCACATCGACCAAGCGGCGGGTCAGGTAACCCGAGTCGGCCGTCCGAAGTGCGGTGTCAGCCAGACCTTTGCGGGCGCCGTGCGTAGAAATGAAGTATTCGAGAACCGTTAATCCTTCGCGGAAGTTCGCCTTGATCGGCAAGTCAATGATCCGGCCGGATGGGTCCGACATCAGTCCGCGCATGCCGGCCAGCTGACGAATCTGCTGCACATTGCCGCGGGCGCCGGATGTCGCCATCATGTAAACTGGATTCAGACGATCCAACGATTTCATCAGCGAATCCGTGACATCATCCGTCGCCTTCTTCCACAGATCGACCACTTTGATGTAACGCTCGTCGCCCGTCAGCAGGCCGTTACGGTAATGATTGTTGATTTTCTCGACCTGCGCGTCGGTCGTATCGATGATGACTTTCTTCTGTTTGGGAATTTTGATATCGGATACGGCAATTGTAATCCCGGCGCGTGTGGCATACGTAAAGCCGAGTTTTTTGATTTTGTCCAGGACATTGGCGGTCAGGGCATTGCCGAACCGGCGGTAGCACTCTGCTACCAATTTTCCCAGTTCCTTTTTGTCCATCAAACGCCCCAGGTCCGTCCCATTCGCACTATACTGTTTGAGTTCTTCCGGCAACGCTTCGTTAAAGATATAACGGCCCAACGATGTCGTAACCAGACCGTGTTCAGGAATCCGGATCCTGATTTTCTCGTGCAGAGTGATAAATCCGAAGTGATAAGCCTGCAACGCTTCATCGCCGCTGGAAAATGCCCGCGGCGGCAGCCCTTCCTTCTGCAGACGCTCGCTTTCGGCTGATTCGCGTTCAATAGTCAGGTAATACGACCCCAAAACCATATCCTGTGTTGGGGAAGCAACCGGTCGGCCATCTTTGGTCGACAGAATGTTATGCGCACTGAGCATCAGCACTCGGGCTTCCGATTGCGCTTCGGCGGAGAGCGGTACGTGCACCGCCATCTGGTCGCCGTCAAAATCGGCGTTGTAAGCGGTGCAAACCAGCGGATGGATTTTAATGGCCCTGCCTTCCGACAACACCGGCTCAAACGCCTGAATGCCGAGGCGGTGAAGCGTCGGGGCGCGGTTCAGCAGAACCGGATGCTCGCGAATGACTTCTTCGAGCACATCCCAGACTTCGGGACGCATGCGCTCGACCATCCGCTTGGCGCTCTTGATGTTGTGGGCATGACCGGCGTTGACCAGTTTCTTCATAACAAACGGCTTGAACAATTCCAACGCCATTTCTTTCGGCAAACCGCACTGGTGAAGTTTCAACTCCGGTCCGACCACGATAACCGATCGGCCCGAATAGTCCACGCGCTTGCCAAGCAGGTTCTGGCGGAACCGGCCCTGTTTTCCCTTGAGCATGTCGCTCAAGGATTTTAAGGGTCGATTTCCCGGACCAGTCACCGGACGACCGCGACGACCGTTGTCGATCAGCGCATCCACGGCTTCCTGAAGCATCCGTTTTTCATTGCGAACGATAATATCCGGCGCTTTCAACTCAAGCAACCGTTTCAGCCGGTTGTTCCGGTTGATGACCCGGCGATACAGATCGTTCAGATCAGAGGTCGCAAACCGGCCGCCGTCCAATTGCACCATTGGACGCAGTTCAGGCGGGATGACCGGCACGACGTCCATAATCATCCAGTGAGGCTTGTTGCCTGATTTACGGAACGCTTCCACGACTTCCAGCCGGCGGATAGCCCGAATCCGGCGCTGGCCGCTGACTTCCTTGAGTTCCTGCCGCAATTCCTTGCTCATTTTCTCAAGGTCTAATTCTTCCAGCAATTTTTTGATTGCTTCGGCGCCCATGCCGACTTCGAAGTGGGAACCATATTTTTCATAGTAATCCCGGTACTCTTTTTCCGACAGCAGTTGCCGCCGCATCAGCGGCGTATCTTTGGGATCCAAAACGATATAGGAGGCAAAATACAGGACTTTCTCCAACGCGCGGGGGGAAATGTCCAGAATCAATCCCATCCGGCTGGGAATCCCTTTGAAATACCAAATGTGGGACACCGGCGCAGCCAGTTCAATATGTCCCATCCGATCACGGCGCACTTTGGATTTTGTGACTTCGACGCCGCAACGGTCGCAAACCACGCCTTTATGGCGAATCCGTTTGTACTTTCCGCAATGGCACTCCCAATCCCGGGTTGGCCCAAAGATTCTTTCACAGAACAATCCGTCGCGTTCCGGTTTCAATGTCCGGTAGTTGATAGTTTCCGGCTTCTTAACTTCACCATGGGACCAACTCATGATTTGTTCGGGAGAAGCCAAGCCAATCCGCATTGAATCAAAATTATTCACATCTTGCAAGATTCTATCGCTCCCCTCTTACCTACTCGATGTTATCGTCGTCTGAACCCGGATCATCTAAATCCAAGTCCTCTGCTTCATCGAGCAGTTCGCGTACATTGAGCTTTTTCTCTTTTGCCTTGACTTTCTTGACGCTCTTACGGGACCGGGATTCCGCTTCATCGTCCACTTTGGGAACCGGCAGAATCTCGATTTCCGACATTCCTATCAGTTCTTCCTCCGGCAGTTCTGCCTCATCAAGGAAATCGGCTACTGCGTCGACATCCGTCGTTTCCGGCTGTTCCGCAAATCGGGATGGTTTTCGCTCCCGCGGCATCGGTTGATACCGTGATTCGCCGGCAAGCGGCAAATCCAGTTCTTTTGCCGTTTCATGCACATCGTCTTCGGTATCCTTGATCTGGATCGCTTTGCCGTCTTCCGAGCGCACTTCCACATCCAGACCGATACTCTGAAGTTCCTTCATGAGAACCTTGAAGGATTCCGGGATTCCCGGCTCCGGGATATTTTCGCCCTTGACGATCGCTTCGTACGTTTTCACACGACCGACAATATCGTCCGACTTGACGGTTAGCAATTCCTGCAGTGTATAGGCAGATCCATAGGCCTCCAGCGCCCAGACTTCCATTTCGCCGAAACGCTGTCCGCCAAATTGCGCCTTGCCGCCAAGCGGCTGCTGGGTAACCAGGGAGTATGGTCCCGTGGAACGGGCATGGATCTTGTCGTCAACCAAGTGATGTAGTTTTAGCATATAAACGTAACCGACCGTGACCGGATTGTCAAATTGCCGTCCAGTCCGGCCGTCACGCAGAATCGTCTTGCCATCTTCCGGCAACTGGGCCAATTTTAAAGTCCGGATGACTTCTTCTTCGGTCGCGCCATCAAAAACCGGCGTTGCAATATGGATTCCGCAATCGCCAAAGGAGTTCGGCCAGATATGCGAACCTCTCTCCAGCTCTTTGGCTCTTTCCACGCCGTCCGGCTTGGGAAGATTCCAGCGTTCCAAATCATAGCCCGCTTCCTTGAGACGTGTCGAGATGTTGGGGTCCTTGTGGGAAATCTGTAGACCCAGCGCCGAAACAGCCCATCCCAAATGCGTTTCGAGCACCTGCCCGATATTCATACGGGAAGGAACGCCCAGCGGATTCAACACAATCTGCACCGGCGTCCCGTCAGGCAGAAAGGGCATGTCTTCCTCGGCCATGATCCGTGACACGACCCCTTTGTTGCCGTGACGACCGGCCATTTTGTCCCCTTCGGAAATTTTCCTTTTTTGCGCAATGTAAACCCGAACCAGTTGATTGACGCCCGGCATCAGTTCATCGCCATTTTCACGGGTAAACACTTTTACATCCACAATCTTGCCGGATTCACCGTGCGGCACGCGTAGTGAAGTATCGCGAACTTCCCGCGCCTTCTCGCCAAAAATCGCCCGCAGCAGCCGTTCCTCGGCAGTCAGCTCCGTTTCGCCCTTCGGCGTGACTTTGCCGACCAGGATATCGCCGGGACGCACTTCGGCGCCGATGCGGATAATTCCGCGGTCATCCAGATCGCCCAGCGCTTCTTCGGCCACATTGGGAATGTCCCGGGTAATTTCTTCCGGCCCTAGTTTGGTGTCGCGGGAATCGCACTCGTACTCTTCGACATGAATGGAGGTAAAGACGTCTTCCTTCACGATTTTTTCGCTCAACAGAATCGCGTCTTCGTAGTTGTAGCCTTCCCAGGGCATGAACGCAACCAAGATATTCCGTCCCAATGCCAGTTCGCCGCCATCGGTGGAAGGCCCATCAGCCAGGACCTGTCCCTTTTCGACGATCTCCCCTTTGTATACCAGCGGGCGTTGGTTGATGCAAGTGCCTTGGTTGGATCGCAGATATTTCAACAACTTGTATTTATCGACGCCTTTGTCGTCCGAACGACGAATAATGATCTCTGTCGCCGTCGCCCGTTCGACAACGCCGGCATTTTTGGCCAGGACTACCACGCCGGAGTCACGGGCCGCCTTGGATTCCATCCCCGTACCGACAAGCGGCGCTTTCGGCCGCAGCAAGGGAACCGCCTGCCGTTGCATGTTGGCGCCCATCAGTGCACGGTTCGCGTCGTCGTTTTCCAGGAACGGGATCATTGCCGTCGCAATGGAAACGACCTGTTTCGGCGACACGTCCATATAATCGACTTCCGGCGCAGGCACTTCCAGAATCAAGTCCCGATAACGGACGCTGACCTGCTCGTCAACGAACCAACCGTTCTTGTTCAACTTTTCGTTGGCTTGCGCGATGACGTACTCGTCTTCTTCGTCGGCAGTCAGATAATGAACATCTTCCGTAACTCGCAGATTCTTTTTGTCTACCTTGCGATAAGGCGTTTCAATGAAACCGAACTGGTTGACACGGGCAAAAGTGGATAACGAACCGATGAGACCGATGTTCGGACCTTCCGGAGTCTCAATCGGGCACATGCGACCGTAATGGGAGTGATGGACGTCCCGAACTTCGAATCCGGCCCGCTCGCGGCTCAACCCGCCTGGGCCCAGGGCGCTGAGACGCCGTTTGTGAGTCAGTTCGGCCAATGGATTGGTCTGGTCCATAAACTGCGACAACTGGCTTGACCCGAAAAACTCTTTGATCGCCGCCACAACCGGCCGAATATTGATCAGAGCCTGCGGTGTAATCACATCCACATCCTGGATTGTCATCCGCTCCCGAACCACTCGTTCCATCCGGGCCAAGCCAATACGGAACTGGTTCTGCAACAGTTCGCCCACGGAACGTAGCCGCCGGTTGCCCAAATGGTCAATATCATCTTTGTTGCCAAAGCCCTCCGCCAGATTCAGCAGATAGCCGATAGAAGCAATAATGTCGGCCTTCGCCACCGTCCGGCGGCTATAATCAGCCGGTGTGGGGGTGCAAAGCAATTTCTCAGGGTTGGTATCTTCGTGAAGACGGGCGTAGACTTCGACCAAACCCTCGCCGACCGCCTCTTCACTGAACACGCCGCTCTTTTCGATAACATTAAGGATTTCATCATCGACACGAACCGGATTGCCATGCTCGTCCCGGCAGGCCACCACGATTTCGCCGGTGGCTTTATCCACGATATTCTGTTCCAGGTAAACTCCCTGCAACCGACGACGCCAGCCAAGCTTCTTCGTCAGTTTGTATCTGCCTACTGTCGCCAGATCATACCGTTTTGAATCAAAGAACAGCGATTCCACAAGCTGGGCGGCGTTTTCAATCGTCGCCGGCTCGCCCGGGCGCAGCCGTTTGTAAATTTCAAGCAGGGCCGTGTCACGATCTGTTGAATCGTCCTTACCCGCTTCCAGCGTGGCCCGAATTCGCATATTGTCGTCAAATACCGATAAAATGGCCTCGTTGGCTTCCCAGCCCAAAGCACGGATCAATACAGTCACCGGCAATTTGCGCGTGCGGTCGACCCGAACGGAAACCACGTCATTCGAATCCGTCTCCAATTCGAGCCAGGCGCCCCGGTTCGGAATGACCGTGGCAAAATAAAGTTCCTTGCCATTGGCGTCCATCGCAACATCATAGTAAACGCCGGGGGAACGCACCAACTGGCTGACAATGACCCGTTCGGCGCCGTTAATGATAAATGTGCCGTTATCGGTCATCAGGGGAAAGTCGCCCATGAAAACGTTCTGTTCCTTGATCTCCCCGGTTTCACGGTTTACCAGCCGCACTTTGACATTCAAGGGTGCAGCATACGTAACATCCCGTTCCTTGCATTCTTCCACGTCGTACTTCGATTCGCCCAGGCGGAAATCCTCAAAAGACAACACCAAATTACCGGTAAAATCCTGTATGGGTGAAATATCCCGGAAAATCTCGGTCAATCCCGTCTGAAGAAACCATTGGTAAGATTTCTTTTGAATCTCGATTAGATTGGGCATGTCCAGAACTTCGTCGATTTTGGCGTAACTATAACGTGTCCTTTTTCCTACCTCTATGGGATTGAACATTCAGACCCCCACCTCCACTGTTGAACAGAATCGTATTCTTAAAGCAAAAACAAGCAAGGCTCTCCAGTTTAAGGAAGACCTTGCTTTTGCATCACGGAAAGTGTTTTTCATCCCCTCAAAAGATAATTACCGCATTTTAGGATGATATCACACATATGTCAATTTGTCAACATGAAGAGGACGATAAATGTTGATGGGCGCACAAGTGCGCCCATCATCGCGTCGCTTATTTTACTTCGACAGTTGCGCCGGCTTCGACCAATTTTGCTTTGATGGCGTCCGCATCAGCTTTGGAAACTTTTTCTTTAACCGGTTTGGGAGCGCCGTCAACTAGGTCTTTGGCTTCTTTGAGGCCCAGGCCGGTCAGTTCGCGGACAACTTTGATTACGTTGATTTTCGCAGCGCCGGCCGAAGCCAGGATCACGTCGAATTCGGTTTGCTCTTCAGCAACCGGAGCCGCAGCGGCGGCGGGAGCTGCCGCGACAGCCATAGGGGCTGCAGCGGACACGCCGAATTTTTCTTCCAGCGCTTTTACCAGTTCGGACAGTTCCAGTACCGTCATTTGCTCAATGGCTTCCATGATTTGTTCTTTATTCATGATTCATTCCTCCAAATTTTAATATTATTTGTATATTACGCGGATTCTTTTTGTTGGCGCACCGCATCCAACGCGTATACGAGATTGCGGATGCTTCCCTGCAAAACATTGACCAAGCCGGTGATGGGCGACTGCATGCTGCCCAGCATTTTGGCGATCAGGACTTCGCGCGGCGGCAGGTTGGCCAGAGCCTTCACGGCGTCCGCATTGATCACTTTTCCTTCGACCAGTCCGCCTTTGATCTCCATGATGCGGTTTTCTTTAATAAACTCCGCAATCAGCTTTGCCGGCGCCACCGGATCATTTGTCGAAGATACCATTGCCAAAGGGCCCTTGAGGTATTGGTCCAAGCCTTCGATGCCGGCCTCTTTCGCCGCGATGCTGGCCATGTTGTTCTTGATGACCGTGTACTCAATGCCTGCTTCACGCATTTTCCGGCGCAGTTTCGTATCCTGGGCGACTTTGATCCCCCGGAAATCAGCCAGCACCACACCCTTTGCATTTTCGATGGTTGCTTTGAATTCCGCGATCATCGCCACTTTTTCCGGACGAATTACCATATAGAGTCCACCTCCTTCCATATTAGTTCAAAATAAAAACGGCCTCCGGACGCCAACCGCCAGAGACCGTTCATGAACATACAAATCACGAAACGTCAATCTCTAACCTCGGCGGGCGCATCCTGTCGATGCTTATGCCATCTGGCACCTGCTGTCTACAGTCCGGATATGAAGTTAAATTCGGCAAAAGCCTGAAATTATGCTTCCTTTTTGCCGCCCAGTTTAAGAACATTCACCGTTACTCCAGGTCCCATGGTGGAACTGAGGGTAATGTGACGGACATACTGTCCTTTTGCTACCGCCGGTTTTGCTTTGACCAGCGTTTCGATCAGGGTGAAATAATTCTGGATCAGTTTTTCCATTTCGAACGAAATGCGGCCCAGCGGGGCATGGATATTACCGGCTTTATCGGTGCGATACTCGATTTTACCAGCTTTGATTTCGTTCAACGCCCGGGTGACGTCCATCGTGACCGTGCCGACTTTGGGGTTCGGCATTAAGCCTTTAGGACCGAGGATTTTGCCGAGCCGGCCCACTGTACCCATCATGTCGGGAGTTGCAACGGCAACGTCAAAGTCCGTCCAACCACCCTGGATTTTCTCGACCATGTCTTCAGCGCCGACAAAATCAGCTCCGGCTGCTTCGGCTTCCTTGGCCTTTTCGCCTTTGGCGAACACCAGAACGCGTTTGCTTTTACCGGTGCCATGCGGCAATACAACCGCGCCGCGGACCTGCTGGTCGGCATGTTTCGGATCCACGCCCAATTTCACCGCTACTTCGAGTGTTGCGTCAAATTTAGCGGCGGGCATCTTTTGAATCAGCGCAATCGCCTCTTCGGGGTCATACACTTTGCCTTGCTCGATGAGCTTGGCGGATTCCTGATATTTCTTGCCGTGTTTAGGCATAAGCTTTTCCTCCTGCTGATAATGTGGTTATAACGGGAACCCCTCCCACAGAAGACGCCGACTAATCGACAATATCGATTCCCATGCTGCGCGCAGTGCCTTCAACCATACGCATTGCAGCTTCAACATTGGCAGCATTCAGGTCGGGCATCTTGGACTCAGCGATCTCGCGAACCTTATCGCGGGACACTTTGGCCACTTTTTTCTTATTGGGCTCACCGGATGCGGTCTCAATACCGGCGGCTTTCTTCAACAGAACCGCGGCAGGCGGAGTCTTCGTGATAAAAGTGAAAGAACGGTCTTCGAAAACAGTAATCTCGACAGGAATAATCAAGCCGACCTGTTTTGCGGTTCTTTCATTAAAATCTTTGACGAACGCCATGATATTGACACCAGCCTGTCCCAGAGCCGGACCTACCGGAGGCGCCGGTGTAGCCTTGCCCGCAGGAACCTGCAGTTTGACAACTTTAACGATTTTTCTTGCCATGTGTTCACACCTCCTTACGTGCAAAATGTGGTATCGCGGGCTGGACAGCCCTCCCACCGATTCCGGTTACGGAATCTTGAGCAGAACCTCTATAATTTCTCCACTTGGGAAAAATCCAACTCAACCGGGGTTTCACGGCCAAACATATTTACCAGGGCCCTGATTTTTCCCCTATCCATATAAACATCCGTCACTGTCGCCGTCCAATTTTCAAATGCGCCGGCAACAATACGAATTACTTCCTGCGGCTTGACGTCGATCTTTTGACGCGGCTCTTCCACGCCCATTGCCCTGAGGATCGGTTTCAGCTCAAGCTGGCTCAAGGGAATCGCCTTGCTGCCAGAGCCTACGAAGCCGGTCACTCCCGGCGTGTTGCGAACGACATACCAAGTTCGGTCGTTCACGATCATTTCCACCAGGACATACCCCGGGAAAATCTTTTTCTTGGTTACTTTCCGTTTGCCATCTTTAATTTCCACTTCATCTTCCATAGGCACCAAGACTTGAAAAATCTCCGTCTGCATGCCCATAGACTGAATCTTGCGTTCCAGATTCGCCTTGACTTTATTTTCGTATCCGGAATAAGTATGGATTACGTACCACTGACGTTCTTCTTCCATCAAACCCGCCTCTACCTGGCAAGGATCGCTTTGAGAATTTGCGCAAAGAACCCATCAATAATCCAGATCACCGTTGCAGCGAAAAAAACCGACACCAACACAACTATCGTATTGGCCGTCAGTTCTTTTTTGCTGGGCCACGAAATTTTCTTCAGCTCAGATTTTACTTCCCGCAGAAACTTCGTCAGCTTTACCAGCCGACCCCGGCTCTGCACCGCCATTTCCTGAACCGCCATATCGTCACATCCTATTATTCGATTGCTGCCAGCATGCATAAGAAATATGGCAGGGGCGGCAGGACTTGAACCCGCAACCAACGGTTTTGGAGACCGCTACTCTACCAATTGAGCTACACCCCTGTGTTTTACTTACCCGAAAACAACAAAGCGATTATTTGGTTTCCTTGTGAGTCGTATGTTTCTTACAGAACTTGCAATATTTATTGAATTCCAGACGGTCAGGATCGTTTTTCTTGTTTTTATTCGTCTGGTAGTTGCGTTGCTTGCACTCGGTACAAGCCAACGTGACTGCGTTACGCATGCTGCACACCTCTTTAACTGAATTTGCATATTAGTTCAAAATGCCGCTTTTATAATTTATCACAATTGACAGGCCCTGTCAACATACAGGGTTTTACAAAAAATAAAGATACGGAGGATGGCATCGCCGCCACCCTCCGCAATCGGACCTCACTGCAGGGGTGTTTATTCGTTGATCGCGGTAACCACGCCGGCGCCGACCGTACGGCCGCCTTCCCGGATCGCGAACCGCAGTCCCTCTTCGATCGCGATCGATGTGATCAGCTCAATGTTCATCTGCACGTTGTCGCCAGGCATGACCATTTCCATGCCCTCCGGCAAGTGCGCCACTCCCGTCACGTCCGTCGTCCGGAAGTAGAACTGCGGCCGGTACCCGTTGAAGAACGGTGTATGGCGTCCGCCTTCTTCCTTCGTCAGCACGTACACTTCGCCTTTGAAGTTCGTGTGCGGTTTGATCGATGCCGGCTTCGCCAACACCTGGCCCCGCTCTACGTCCTTACGCTCCACGCCCCGCAACAGCGCGCCGATGTTGTCGCCCGCAACCGCCTGGTCCAGCAGTTTCCGGAACATTTCCACGCCCGTCACTACCGTCGAACGCGGTTTTTCCATCAAGCCGACGATTTCCACTGTGTCGCCAACCTTCACCATGCCACGCTCCACGCGTCCCGTTGCCACTGTGCCGCGGCCCGTGATCGTGAATACGTCTTCCACCGGCATCAGGAACGGTTTGTCGGTGGCGCGTTCCGGCGTCGGAATGTAGGAGTCCACCGCATCCATCAGTTCGTAGATCTTGCCGCACCACTGGCATTCTTTTTTGCCGCAGCCGCATTCCAGAATCTTCAGCGCCGATCCCGATACGAACGGGATTTCGTCGCCCGGGAAATCGTAGCTCGAGAGCAGTTCCCGCACTTCCATTTCCACCAATTCCATCAGTTCCGCGTCGTCCACCATGTCCGCTTTGTTCAGGAACACGACCATCGCCGGCACACCGACCTGACGCGACAGCAGGATGTGTTCGCGGGTCTGCGGCATCGGGCCGTCCGCCGCGCTTACCACCAGGATCGCTCCGTCCATCTGCGCCGCGCCCGTGATCATGTTCTTCACATAGTCAGCATGGCCCGGGCAGTCTACGTGCGCATAGTGCCGGTTTGCCGTCTCATATTCCACGTGCGCCGTGTTGATCGTGATTCCGCGCGCCCGCTCTTCCGGCGCCTTGTCGATCATGTCGTACGCAACATACTCTGCGCCACCCGATTTCGCCAGCGTCATCGTGATCGCCGCCGTCAGCGACGTCTTGCCGTGGTCCACGTGCCCGATCGTCCCGATATTTACGTGCGGCTTCGTCCTCTCAAACTTCTTCTTGCCCATGTAAACATTTCCTCCTTTGAAACTGTTGAAATTCGGTCAACAAACTATACCCAACCGTATTCTATCATAAACATGCATTTCTGCCAAAAAAAAAACTCCATCGAAGGAGTCCCGGAAAAATATATGGTGGCGGCGCACGGATTTGAACCGCGGACACATCGGGTATGAACCGATTGCTCTAGCCAACTGAGCTACGCCGCCATGTATGGAAACTGGAGCTGATGACCGGGATTGAACCGGTGACCTTATCCTTACCAAGGATACGCTCTACCGACTGAGCTACATCAGCGTAATAAACTTGGTTGCGGGGGCAGGATTTGAACCTGCGACCTTCGGGTTATGAGCCCGACGAGCTGCCAGCTGCTCCACCCCGCGACGATAAAAGGACTATATACTGGAAATGGTGGAGGGGGTTGGATTCGAACCAACGAAGGCGAAGCCGGCAGATTTACAGTCTGCTCCCTTTAGCCACTCGGGAACCCCTCCATATGAGTTTCATTGGAGCTGGCGATGGGAATCGAACCCGCAACCTGCGGTTTACAAAACCGCTGCTCTGCCGTTGAGCTACGCCAGCAAACAC
>CAZRQI010000034.1:0-15546 GCA_964602025.1 uncultured Veillonellaceae bacterium | reverse complement strand
TTGCTTTATTTGAAACCGGTCTTGCGCACACTCGCCAAATGACTGCCCAACACTTCCAGCGAATCCAGGGCGATCCCGGTGCCGCGGGCCACGCAGGAAGTCGGATCTTCCGCCAGGTGGCAGGGAATGTTGGTCTGTTTGGTCAGCAGAATATCCAGTCCGTGCAGCATGGCGCCGCCGCCGGTCATCACAATGCCTCGGTCGATAATGTCGGAAGCCAGTTCCGGCGGAGTCCGTTCCAACACATTCTTGACACAGTCGACGATCAGACCGATCGGTTCAGCCAGCGCCGTCCGGATTTCCGCCGAGGTCACGACCACCGTCTTCGGCATGCCGGAAACCAGATCGCGGCCGCGAACCTCCATGGATTCTTTGCGGAGTTCGGGGAACGCCGTGCCGATTTTTATTTTAATCTCTTCCGCGGTTCGTTCGCCAATCATTAGTTTCTGTTCCTTGCGCATGTAACGGATGATGGAATCATCAAACATATCGCCGGCAATCCGGATGGACGAACTGACGACGATGCCGCCGAGACTGAGCACTGCCACGTCCGTCGTCCCGCCGCCGATATCGACGACCATTGCGCCGCAGGGTTCGGCGATGTCCAGCCCGGCGCCGAGCGCCGCCGCCAAGGGCTCCTCAATCAGATAGGTCTCCTTGGCTCCCGCCTGGATCGCCGCTTCCAGCACCGCCCGTTTTTCGACCGTCGTCACTCCCGAAGGAACGCAGACCATGATGCGGGGCTTGAAGAACAGCGCCTTCCCCGCTACTTTTTCGATAAAGTAGCGGAGCATCTGTTCCGTATTTTCGTAATCGGCGATAACTCCGTCGCGCAGCGGACGCACCGCCACGATATTGCCGGGCGTGCGGCCAATCATCCGGCGGGCATCCTCGCCGATCGCCAGAATTCGTCCGGAATCCAGATCCTTGGCGACTACCGAGGGCTCATTCAGAACGATTCCCTGGCCTTTGATGTATACAAGGATCGTCGCCGTCCCCAGATCAATGCCGATATCCTGTGTCAAACCAAATTTCATGCGATTCCCTCCGTCCGACTCCTTATTCCGCTTCGTGCCTGGATATGTCGGCGCCGAGAGCCTTCAGCTTGTCCACAATCCGGTCATATCCCCGGTCAATGTGATGAACGGCGCCAATTTCGGTACATCCTTTAGCAGCGAGTCCGGCGATAACCAAGGCCGCTCCGGCCCGTAAATCCGTGGCCGTCACCGGGCAGCCGGTCAAACAGGAAACCCCGTCCACCATCGCGATCCGGCCGTCAATTTTGATGTTGGCGCCCATGCGCTTCAATTCATCCACATGCATAAACCGGTTCTCGAACACGGTTTCCGTAATCACGCTCGAGCCGTTGGCCACCGCCATCAGCGCCATGAATTGCGCCTGCATGTCGGTCGGAAAGCCCGGATAGGGCAACGTTTTGACATCCACAGCCCGAATTTTCAAATTGTCGCCAGCCTTCACCCGAATCTGGTCCACCGATTCTTCGATGGTGACCCCGGCTTCCTTGAGTTTGGCCACAAGCGGCTTCATGTGTTCAAACAGAACGTTGTCCAGCGTCACGTCGCCGCCGGTGATCGCCGCTGCTACCATATAAGTGCCGGCCTCGATCCGGTCGGGAATCACCGCATACGTCGTTCCGGTCAATTTTTGCACGCCTTCGATCCGGACGGCATTGGTGCCGGCGCCGCGGACGTTGGCGCCCATTGCATTGAGATAGTTGGCCAGATCAACGATCTCCGGTTCCTGGGCGGCATTTTCGATGATCGTCTGCCCATGGGCCAGGCTGGCGGCCATCATAATATTTTCGGTGGCGCCCACACTGGGAAAATCGAGATAAATTCTGGCGCCCTGCAGTCCTTTGGGCGCCCGGGCCTCGATAAAGCCGTGCCCAAAAATGATCTGGGCGCCCAGCGCCTCAAATCCTTTCAGGTGCAGGTCAATCGGCCGCGAGCCGATGGCGCAGCCACCGGGAAGCGAGATCCGAGCCTCCTGAAAACGGGAGAGAAGCGGTCCCATAACCAAAAAAGACGCCCGCATCTTCCGGACCAGCTCATAGGATGCTTCGCAGCTCTTGACCCCCGTGCTGTCGATAAACAGGCTGCCAGGCGCCTGCCAGCGGGTGGTAAGGCCCAGATACTCCAGAACTTCCGCTATGGTTTTTACATCGTCCAAGTCGGGAATTTCTTCAATGACAGAAGGGGTAGACGCCAGCAACGAAGCGGCGATGACCGGCAGCACGGCATTTTTCGCGCCACTGACCTTCACCGTTCCGGAGAGTCGACGTCCCCCCTGAATGAATAGTTTTTCCAATTGAAATGTTGCTCCTTGCTATGCTATTAGCGACGGACAAGCTCGGCGATTTTGAGGCGCATCAAGGCACGGCGCAAGGCCAGTTCGGCCCGGCGGACGTCGATATCGGGAGCATGTTCGGCGATCCGGCGCTCCGCTCGTTCTTTCGCCGATTCCGCCCTGGTAAAGTCGATCTCCGCCTCGGTTTCCGCGGTAGGAGCCAGGATGGTTACCCGGTTGTCCTTCACTTCCATGAAACCGTTGCTGATGGCCACGAAATGTTCCACACCGTCCTTGCGGTAACGAAGCGGCGCAATGTCGAGGGCGACCACCAACGGGGCATGGTTCGGAAGGATGCCCAGTTCGCCGTCCAGCGCCCGGGCGATGACGATTTCCGCTTCCACACAACACACGCTTCGTTCGGGAGTCAGGATATCCAGAGTCATTGTCGTGGACATCTTCCTATTCCCCTTTCAGCGTGCGTGCTTTCTCCACCGCTTCATCAATCGTTCCGACCATGAAGAATGCGGCTTCGGGCAGATCATCATGTTTACCGGCCACGATCTCCTGGAAGCCCCGGATCGTTTCCTTGATGGGAACGTATTTGCCGGGCATGCCGGTGAACTGTTCCGCCACAAAGAACGGCTGGCTGAGGAAACGCTGAATTTTACGGGCACGGGCCACAGTCAGCTTGTCATCGTCGGACAGTTCTTCCATACCGAGGATGGCGATGATGTCCTGAAGTTCCTTATAACGCTGCAGTACTTCCTGTACGTTACGGGCGGTTTCGTAGTGTTCCTGGCTGATGATGTTGGGATCCATGATCCGGGATGTCGAGTCCAGCGGGTCCACAGCCGGGTAGATGCCGAGCTCGGCGATCTGCCGGGACAGAACCGTCGTCGCGTCCAGATGGGCGAAGGTCGCCGCCGGCGCGGGGTCGGTCAGGTCGTCGGCCGGAACATAGACAGCCTGCACAGAGGTAATGGATCCTTTCTGTGTCGATGTAATCCGCTCCTGCAGGGCGCCGACGTCCGTACCCAGGGTCGGTTGGTAGCCAACGGCGGACGGCATGCGGCCGAGCAGCGCCGACACTTCGGAACCGGCCTGGATGAACCGGAAAATGTTATCAATAAATAATAACACATCTTGCCCCTGTACGTCACGGAAATATTCGGCCATGGTCAATGCAGACAGGCCGACGCGCATGCGCGCTCCCGGTGGTTCGTTCATCTGCCCGTACAC
Organism: uncultured Veillonellaceae bacterium; assembly: GCA_964602025.1. GTDB lineage: Bacteria > Bacillota > Negativicutes > UBA1444 > UBA1444 > UBA1444. The sequence continues at coordinate 11,997 of CAZRQI010000034.1, read as the reverse complement.
CAGGGCGGTTTTTTCAATAACGCCGGACTCTTTCATTTCCGTCCAGAGGTCATTGCCTTCACGGGTGCGTTCGCCGACGCCGCCGAACACCGATACGCCGCCGTGCTCAGTAGCGATGTTGCGGATCAATTCCATGATGATAACCGTCTTGCCGACGCCGGCGCCACCGAACAGGCCGATTTTGCCGCCGCGGGAATACGGCGCGATCAGGTCGACGACCTTGATGCCGGTTTCCAGAATCTCGGTGCTGGTCGTCTGATCTTCCAGCTTCGGCGCCGGACGGTGGATCGGCCACCGGTCGTCGGCTACAACGGGAGCGGGATCGTTGTCGACGGTTTCGCCAAGCACATTGAAAATGCGGCCCAGTGTGCCCGCGCCCACGGGAACTTTGATCGGAGAACCGGTGTCAATGGCCTCCATGCCGCGCATCAGTCCATCCGTGGATGACATCGCCACGCAACGGACAGTGCTATCGCCCAGATGCTGCATGACTTCTGCAATAATCGTTTTCTTTACGCCGCCAGCTTCGGTTTCGATCGAAACCGCGTTATAAATGGAGGGAAGCTGATCCGGCAGAAATTCAACGTCAATGACCGGTCCAATAATTTGTAAAACTCGACCAGTATTATTCACAAACAACCTCCTACTTCGGGACCGTTCATCACCTGACACGGTCGAGAGATTTTGTCGCCGCCACGCCCGAAATCACCGCAACGCCTCGGCGCCGCCGACAATTTCGGATATTTCCCGGGTAATATTCGCCTGGCGAACCTTGTTGTAATTTAGAATCAAGGAAGTGATCAGTTCCTGGGCATTGTCCGTGGCCGAACTCATCGCCAGCATCCTGGAGCCCAGTTCGCTGGCCGCGGCTTGCGTCAGCGCTCCGTAAATCACAGTCTCCAGGTATTTCGGCAGCAGCGCTTCCAAAACGATTGATGCCGAAGGCTCAAAAATGATCGGCTGGGCAGCCGGACCCGCAGCGGTTCCTTCTTGTCCGGGAGTGTCAAGCGGCAAAAGTTTTAGGGCTTCCGGCCTGAAATGGCCGGGAGAATAGAATCGGGTATACACAATATGGATCTCGTCGTATTTCGCCGTCAAATAATCGCGCGCCATATCCCTGGCCACCTGGACGGCGTCCTGGTAGGTCGGCCGTTCCGATATGCCGATATATTCGCGGTCAATTACATAGTCCCGCCGTTTGAAATAGTCGCGGCCTTTGCGTCCCAGGGCGCAGATGCTGACATTTTTCCGGCCCTGCACAAAGGGCAGCGCCTCTTTGATGACATTGGAGGAGTAGGCCCCCGCCAGCCCCTTGTCCGACGTCAGCACCAGATATCCAACTTTTTTTACTTCCCGGACGGAGAGCAGCGGGTGGCTGACCTCGCCTGCCCCCTGCGCCACGCTCGTCAGCATTTCAATGATCTTGTCCGTGTATGGCTTGGAGGCCAGCGCTTTGTCCTGGGCCTTGCGCAACCGGGCCGCCGCTACCATCTTCATCGCTTTGGTGATCTGTTGGATACTTTTGACGCTTTTGATGCGGCGGCGTATGTCGCTTGTGCTGGACATCCGTCATCACCTCATCGCTTCAGTTGTAAACGTGTCTTGAAACTCCGCCAGCGCTTTTTTCAGAGCGGTTTCCGTCTGGCTGTCGATCATTTTCTTTTCGGCGATCGTCTTGCCGATCTCCGGATAATTGGCCCGCATGAATTTCTGCAGCTCCATGTCGCACTGGGATACGTCGTGGGGCGCGACATGATCGAAGAATCCGTTGACACCGGCGAAGATGCTGACGACCTGATCTTCGACCGACATCGGATGATACTGCGGCTGCTTCAGCAGTTCCGTGAGGCGTTGACCGCGATCAAGCAGGGCCTTGGTGGATTTGTCCAGTTCGGAGCCGAACTGGGCGAACGCCGCCAATTCCCGGTATTGCGCCAAGTCCAGCCGCAATCGGCCCGCAACCTGTTTCATTGCTTTGATCTGGGCAGACCCGCCGACGCGCGACACCGAGATCCCGGCGTTGATGGCAGGACGGATGCCCGAATAAAACAATTCGCTTTCCAGGAATATCTGACCGTCGGTAATCGAGATGACATTGGTCGGAATATAAGCGGAAACGTCGCCGGCCAGCGTCTCGATGATCGGCAGCGCGGTCAATGATCCGCCGCCTTTCTCATTGGACAGTTTGGCCGCCCGTTCCAAAAGACGGGAATGCAAGTAAAAAACGTCGCCAGGGTAAGCTTCGCGTCCCGGCGGACGACGCAGCAGCAAGGACATGGCGCGATAGGCCTGGGCGTGCTTGGACAAATCGTCGTACACGCAGAGGACATGGCCGCTGTTGTACATGAAGTGTTCCCCCATGGCCACGCCGGCGTAAGGGGCGAGATATTGCAGCGCCGCGTTGTCGGAAGCGGTCGCGGCCACAACGATCGTATATTCCATCGCGCCGGCTTCCTCAAGGATGTGCACCAGCCGCGCAACGGTGGAAGCCTTTTGGCCAATGACCACATAAATGCAGATAACGCCCTGTCCCTTCTGGTTCAGGATCGTGTCCACTGCAATCGCTGTCTTGCCGGTGCCGCGGTCGCCGATGATCAGCTCGCGCTGACCGCGACCGATCGGAATCATCGCGTCGATCGCCTTGATCCCGGTCTGCAGCGGCTCTTTGACGGACTGGCGGTCGGCAATGCCTGGCGCCTGAAACTCAACCGGCCGGAATTCCGTCGTCTGAATCGGTCCCTTGCCGTCAATCGGCTGACCCAGAGCATTCACCACCCGGCCTACCAGAGCTTCGCCCGCCGGAACCTGCATGATCCGGCCGGTGCAACGGACGATGTCGCCTTCCTTGATCAGCGTTTCGCCGCCAAGCAGAACGGCGCCGACGGTCTCCGCCAAGTTCAGTACCAAGCCGAAAATTCCATGGGGAAATTCCAGCAATTCGCCGGCCATTGCCTTCTGGAGGCCGCTGATGTGGGCAATGCCGTCACCGAGGGAAATCACGGTGCCAATATCGTCGACATTGATGTCGGCCTGATAGTCCGCGATTTGCTGTTTCAATAAATCGGTTATCGATTCTGGCTTAAAATTCATACTCACTCAGCCTGTCACCCCAACCTTCTTCAGCGGAGTTTTCAGTAGGTCAGCCTGGAGTACCGAAAGTTGATGCGACAAACTGCCATCCAGCAATTTATCACCCACTCGCACAACAATGCCTCCAAGAATTCCACTGTCAACATGCTGTCTGATTTTTATCGTCTTGCCGGTCATGGCGGCCAGTTTCTCCGCCAGAGCCTGCTCCTGGCTGGCGGTCAGCGGCAACGCGGTTGTCACATCAGCCATCAGCAGATTGCGTTTGTCTTCTTTGGCCAATTCGACATATTCACGCAGGACGGCGGGCAAGGCCGCCTCCCGGTGTTTTTCGGCCAATTCCAGCAGGAACTTGGCTTCGACAAGAAAGCTCTTGTCGCCGGCCAGTTCATACAAGTCATGGGCGAGTTTTGTCGCCATCGGTTTGCTTAACATGGCGGCGTCCCACCCTGTTTCCCGGTATCCAACCGGGTAATGAAGTCATCGACCAACTTGGCGTTGATCTTTTCATCTACGCTCTGACCAATGATTTTCGAGGCGGCCGCGACCGAAATCGCCACCACTTCGCTACGAATATCTTCCAGCGCCTGCTGGCGTTCGCGGGCGATTTTTTCCTCCGCGGCTTCCAGCAGCCGGGCATGTTCTTCACGAGCGCTGGCAATGATTTCTTCTTTCGTATTATCTGCTTGTTTCAGCGCTTTATCCATGATCGCCTGTGCGTCGCTCTTTGCGTTATGCATCTGCTGCTGGTATTCCGACCGCAGTTTTTCGGCTGCCGCCCGTTCCTGGTCGGCCGCATCGATCTGGCCCGCAATCCGGGCCTGGCGCTCGGCAAGAATCTTCAGCAGAGGGTTCCACGCAAATTTCGTCAGCAACAACAGCGTAATGGCAAAGTTGAGAATCATCGCCAACATTGTTGCATTCAAATCAACCAACCGATAGCATCCCCTTTCTCACGCATACTGGAGGATGAATGGGAAACCCGTTTCTCCTCCATTGACGGTTCGCGCGCAATTATTTCACAAACGGATTCGCAAATACAAGAACAATGGCGATAACGGCGGCAATGATCGGAATAGCCTCGATCAGGCCGATCGCGATGAACATCGTGACCATGACCGATTGTTTCGCTTCCGGTTGACGGGCGATCGACTCGATCGCTTTGGACGCGACCTCCGCGTCACCTTTCGCGGCAGCCAGGGAAGCCAGACCGGCAACGAGCGCGGCGGCCAGCACGGAGCACCCGATAATAATTGCGTTCTCCATAGAAATAAATCCTCCTCTCAATTCTCCACTGGGTTTACATTCAAAACAAAGTCTGTCCGGGGCTGCGCCGAAACGCCCCCGGCGTGATTAGTGATTGTCTTGCAGGGCGTTGGCCAGGTACGTCATGGACATCATGGTGAAAATACCGGCCTGGATGATTCCGACAAACACACTGAACGCCAGCCAGATACTGGGAATGAAATAGGGAACCAGTTTGGTCAGAACAACGATCAGAATTTCGCCCGCCAGAATATTGCCGAATAGACGAGCGGAGAGTGTAACCGGCTTGGCGATCTCTTCGATCAGATTGATGGGCAGAAACAGGAAGTGCGGCTTCAAAAAATGGCTGAAGTGGCCCGCGAATCCTTTTTCCTTGACTCCCAGCACATTGACCACCACTACGATCATCACCGCCAAGCCCAGGTTGCAGTTGATATCGCTCGTCGGCGAGGCGAGTCCCGGCACCAGTCCCACCCAGTTGGCAATCAACAGAAAAACGAACAGGGTGATGACCAACGGAGCCACTTTGCGGCCTTTGGGACCGATATTGTTGTCAACCTGCTCCAGCAACCCTTCCACGACAATCTCGATCATGTTCTGCATTTTACCTGTTGGAACAAGCTTCAGGCTTCGGGTCGCGGCAATTGCGACCACCAGCGTGACAACACTGGAGATAATCGCCATGTAAATTGTGTCCAGGTGAAAATGCATCCCGAGAAACTCTACGATTTTGTGTGCGTGCATCTTTATTACTCACCTCTTTCCGATGCGGCGTTCCGTTGATTTCTGAAATCCAAAGGCTATGAATCGATCGATATCAAAATCGCGTAAAGAAACAAGCTGATTTGAAAGGAAAGAAAGCCAAACAAAGCGGCCGGCAGCGACAGGTTCGCAAAAATACGGGAAACGGCGAGAATCACCAAGGCGATCGCCATAATCGGCTGCAGAGTTTTTGCCCAGGCCCGCCACAACTGCCTCAGTCTGTCCTGGAAACGCCGTCGCCGTGAGAAGTCGTGCTCCGGAGCTCCCGTCCAGTTGATCGCCGGGGAAAACGGCCGGGATAGCAACGCCGGGATCCGACGATACAGCAATCCACCGTAGAAAGCGCTGCCAAGGGCGCCCAGCCAAAAACCGGGAAGCAGCAAGTTGAAACCGCCGGCTGCGAGAAGCAGACTGAAAAAAACCACATAAGCCGCCATACACAAAAACAGAAACGGGATTTCCCCGATCCGGTCACGAATGGCGCCGATCATCCTTGTCCTTGCCATCGTTCCCACCCAGTTCGGCCGCTTTTCGCATCACCGCCCGCAAGCCGGCAATCAGGCCGAACATCGTGCCGACCGCCACGCCCCAGGGGGAGGAATCCAGCCATTTGTCAAATCCTTTGCCGATCAACAAGCCGACGGCGGCGTTCACCAGCATGATAAACCCCATATTACTGGCCAGGGAAAGAGCTTCGAGCAATTGCCGTCGCCCGTTGTTCATCCGCTCTCACCTACAATTCGAATACTACGAAAAAAATCTGAGCAATTCAAGTCCCAAGTTTTCGCAGACCAAGTTTCCCATAACAAAAAAATACCACGACCCGTTTTGCAGTGATAACAAAACCAGCCTTGGCATTCTTACGTTCATCGTCTACGACATGTAGCGAGGGCAAGAACTGTGGTTATATACTTCCAGCAAAGCCTCGGGCTTAACCGTCCATATCAACTACATTGTCCAAGAAACAAAAATTCGCCGGCTCGAAAAAAAATCCTGCTGGTTTATTTTAAAATATCAAAATTATTTTGTAAATACAAAAACCAGAATTAGTATACCCTATTGGGCGGAATATTGGAATAAAAATTTTCAAAAAGGTTCGGGCGGTGTTGCGTTCATTCCCTGCCGCCATAGAATCGTCTGCACGATGCGGCGGGATGCTTTCCCATCGCCATAGGGATTGGTCGCTTCCGACATCGCCCGGTATTGCGCCGGATTCGACAGCAGGGCCTTGGTTTCGGCATAAACCGTTTCCTCCGCCGTGCCGATCAACCGCACAGTGCCGGCTTCAATCGCTTCCGGCCGCTCCGTCGTGTCCCGCAACACCAGTACCGGCTTGCCCAGTGACGGCGCCTCTTCCTGAATGCCGCCGGAATCGGTTAGGATCAGCGTAGAGCGGGCCATCAGATTCACAAACGGCTCATAGTCAAGCGGATCGGTCAAGTGGACCCGCGGCAGATGCCCGAGTACCGACTCCACCACTTCCCGGACTTTGGGATTGCGATGAACCGGAAATACGACTTCCACATCCGAAAATTCCGTGACGATCCGTTTTAACGCCTGATACACATGCCGCATTGGTTCGCCGAGATTTTCGCGGCGGTGGGTTGTCACCAGGATCACACGCCGCCCGACAAAGTCAAGGGATGTCAACAGCTCATCCGCAAACCGAAACTCCCGCTTCACCGTGGCCAGCAGCGCATCGATGACCGTATTGCCGGTTACGAAAACCGATCCGGTCTCGACATTTTCCTGGAGCAGATTCTGGCGGGCCGTGGCCGTCGGCGCGAAATGCAGGTCGGTCAGAACTCCCGCCAGCTTGCGGTTCATTTCTTCGGGATAGGGGGAATACTTGTCGCCGGTCCGCAGTCCCGCTTCGACATGGCCCACCGGAATCTGGTGGTAAAAAGCGGCCAACGCCCCGACGAACGTAGTGGTGGTGTCGCCGTGCACCAGGACCAGATCGGGCCGGGCCTCGGCCAATACCTCATTCAGGCCGGTCAGGGCCCGGCTGGTGATGTCAAACAAAGTTTGCGAGGGGCTCATGATGTCCAGGTCATAATCCGGCTGGATCCGAAACAGTTGCAAAACCTGATCCAACATTTCCCGATGTTGCGCTGTGACGGTAACGATCGGCTGAATCTGTTCCGGATATTTTTGCAATTCCAGCACCACCGGCGCCATTTTGATCGCTTCCGGCCGGGTGCCGAAAATCGTCATGACTTTCAATCGTTCCACTTCCATCCTCCTACGAGCCATTCCCGCAGCGGGCCAAAACAAACCCACCGGTTAAGTATAAAAAGAGCGGGGATAAGAACGTTTTGACGTTTTCCTTAACCTCGCCTTTCTTTTGCTCTATTTTTAATTCACGCAACCGGTTCCACGCATCGGAACGAAAAGGTCATCGTCCCTTCAACGAACTCGCATCTTTCAGCACCCCGGTCTTGCGGGCCGCGAAGAAAGCAAGGGCGAGCAACGCCACCACGATGAGGGCGGCCTGTCCCACCTTGACTTCGGTCAGGACGATTGCACTCACACCCAGCAGAATGCTGACCATGTACAATACCAGCACAACCTGCTTCTGCGATAATCCCATGTCCAGCAACCGATGATGCAGATGTCCCCGATCCGGCTTAAAGATCGGCTGGCCATTCGTGAATCGCCGGATAATCGCGCAGGCCGTATCCATGATCGGCAAACCCAACGCCACCATGGGCACAATGAGCGCAATGGTCGCCGCACTCTTGACAGTGCCCACGACCGAAACCGCCGCCAACATATACCCCAGGAACATGCTGCCGGTATCCCCCATAAAAATCTTCGCCGGGTTGAAATTGAAATGAAGAAAACCAAGCGCACTGCCTGCCAGTGCGGCGGTCAACACGGCAACCAGCCACAGATTCTGCTGCACCGCCATCAGGAAAACGGTAACAGCGGCGATCGTCGATACGCCGGCCGCGAGACCGTCCAATCCGTCAATCAGGTTCAGCATGTTGGTCAGGCTTACCACCCACAGCAACGTGAAGGGAATCGCCCACATGTCCAGATAAATCATGCTGCCGAAGGGGTTGGTCAGCCAGTCGATCCGGATATCGAACAACAATAATACAGATGCGGCCGCAATCTGCCCGGCCAGTTTGACCTTGGCCGGCAGCTGGAAGATATCATCCACAACGCCCAACAGCAGAATGGCGGTTCCGCCGGTCAACAAGCCTACCAGTTCCCAGGTCAGATGAACACTTGCCAGCACAGACGCAAGAAAGCCGGCATAGATGGCCAGCCCGCCCAGTCTGGGGATAATTCCTTTATGAACTCTTCTGGCATCCGGTTTGTCCACGGCGCCCCACCGGATCGCCAACCGTTTGACAGACGGAGTGACCAGATACGTCACTCCCAGGGCAACAATAAACGCAATAAAGTAAACATTCATTCTTAACGGCACCTCGTTTCAAGCCACATATTAGTTTACTCCATCACTCTCTTTCTGTCAATCAAAGTACCCTTTGCGGCGAAGTTTCGCCTCGTGTTTTTCCAGATACGGCTGCAAATCCAGCTGATACGAATCGGCCAGAATATACATCATGGTAAAGCAGCACTGGGCGATATCCAGCAGTTCCAACGCGGCGCCGGTAAAGACAGTCTGCCGGTCGAGCGAGGCCGCCTCGCCGGAAGCAGCGGCTCCCTTACCCAAAAATTGCGTCAGTTCGCCGATTTCCTCCTGGATCTTGCAGACGGTCTTCAGCAAATCGATTTCAGGAATCTGCAGACGCGGCAAGTGCAGGACCTTGAAGGAGCCGGCATCTTCGATCCGATATTCAGCCGCTTCGGTAAACAAGTAGTTTTTGCGGCGCAGTTTGGCCAGGTGGACGTCGACCATCTCTTCACAACGCAGGCCGTATTCGTCTTCCAGAACGAAGATCATGGTGACGCAGGTCTGGGCGACATCCAGCAACTCGGCGGCCACTTCGTCCAATGAGGCCGGCGTTTTCGCCGCCGGGTCCGCCAGATGCTGCAGGACGGCCCGGGCCAGTTCGCCCGATTCCTCGACGACTTTCAGGACGGTGGACTCCAATGTCGGGTGCAGACGATTCAACTTCGGTAAATATAAATGTTCCATGTGGCAATATATTACACACTGAGAAAAAAAATCCTTCTTTCAAGGCAATTAAGCAAGGCCCAGCTGCTTCGAAACGGCGAAAGCCTCGTCGTTTCCTGCATCTGGGCCTTTCGGAACCGCCTGAAATACAGTAATAGTAAAAATTAACCTTCGTGCCTCATTCTTTTCCCGGAAAACAGCAACATTCGACGCCGGCTTCCGACAATAGATCCCGTGACAGTTCGTCCGGGTAGGGAAACTCAAAGACGATCCGGCGGATGCCGGCATTGATGATCATCTTGGCACAGGCCGAGCAGGGCTGGTGCGTGCAATACAGCGTCGCCCCGGCGATGCCCACGCCATGAAGAGCCGCCTGGACGATCGCGTTCTGTTCGGCATGAAGACCACGGCACAATTCATGCCGCTCGCCGGACGACACCCCCAGTTTCTCCCGCAGGCAGCCGACTTCGAGGCAATGCGCCAACCCTTGCGGTGCGCCGTTGTAGCCGCTGGTCAGCAGTCGTTTGTCCTTGACGACCACCGCGCCGACCTGCCGACGCAGACAGGTGGACCGGGTCGCGACCACGCGGGTGATGTCCATGAAATATTCATCCCAAGACGGGCGTGAATCTTTGGGCATCCTATTTGGTACCAAAAATCCGGTCGCCGGCGTCGCCGAGACCCGGTACGATATAGCCATGATCGTTCAGTCGCTCATCGACCGCGGCCGCGTAAATCTCGACATCGGGATGCGCGGCGTTCACGACGTTGATTCCTTCCGGCGCCGCCACCAGGCACATCAGTTTGATCTGTTTGGCGCCGCCCCGTTTGAGCATGTCGATGGCCGCCACGGAAGAGCCACCGGTCGCCAGCATCGGATCGATGATGATAACTTCACGGTCCAACACATCCGGCGGCAATTTGCAGTAGTACTCCACAGGTTTGAGAGTCTGGGGATCGCGATAGACGCCGATATGGCCGACTTTGGCCGCAGGGATGAGCTGAAGCACCCCGTTCACCATGCCGAGGCCCGCCCGCAGAATGGGCACCACGCTGATTTTCTTGCCGGAAATCACTTTCCCTTTGCATCGGGCCACCGGCGTCTCGATTTCGATTTCCTCCATCGGCAGATCGCGGGTCAGCTCGTACGCCATCAACATGGCGATTTCCTCCAGCAATTCGCGGAAATCCTTCGTCCCTGTCCGAATGTCGCGAATCAGCGTCAGCTTGTGCTGGATGAGGGGGTGGTCAATCACTTTCACCTGCATGCCATTCAACTCCTCGTTCGGTTATTCCTTTTCCGCATACAGCGGGTAACGGTCACAGAGGGATTTTACCCGGGCCTTGGCCTGCGCTTGAACGGATTCGTCCGTGGGATTGTCCAGTACGCTGGTGATGATGGTCGCGATTTCCGCCATGTCCGTTTCGACAAAGCCGCGGGTAGTCACCGCCGCCGTGCCGATCCGGATGCCGCTGGTCACCATCGGGCCGGCCGGGTCGTTGGGAATGGAGTTCTTGTTCACGGTCACGCCGATATCGTCGAGCAGGCGTTCGGCCGCCTTGCCGGTCAGATTGCGATTGCGCACGTCCACCAGCATCAGATGGTTGTCGGTCCCGCCGGACACCAGGGAAAAATTGTGTTGCAGCAGCGCATCGGCGAGTGCCGCCGCGTTTTTGACGATCTGCGCCTGATAGGTTTTGAACTCTTCGCTCATCGCTTCCTTGAGCGCCACGGCTTTCGCCGCGATGACGTGCATCAGCGGCCCACCCTGGATCCCGGGGAAGATCGCCTTGTCGATCGCCTTGGCGTATTGGGCGCGGCACAGGATCATGCCACCGCGCGGCCCCCGGAGCGTCTTGTGAGTCGTCGTCGTCACGATGTCGGCATGGGGGATCGGACTGGGATGGAGTCCCGCCGCCACCAAACCGGCGATATGAGCCATATCCACCATAAACAGAATGCCGAGTTCGCGGGCGATCCGGCCGATCCGTTCGAAGTCGATGATCCGGGGATAAGCGCTGGCGCCGGCGACGATGATGTTTGGACGATGCTCCCGCGCCAGTTTTTCCAGATTGTCATAATCGATCCGATGATGGACATCATCCACACCATAAGGGATAACCTTGAAATATTTCCCGGAAATATTCACCGGGCTGCCGTGAGTCAGATGGCCGCCATGGGCCAGATTCATGCCCAGGATCGTGTCGCCGGGTTTCAGAAAGGCGAAATAAGCGCCAGTATTGGCCTGCGCGCCGGAATGCGGCTGGACGTTGGCATGCTCGGCGCCGAACAGCTCTTTGGCACGCTCGATCGCCAGGCGCTCGACCACATCGACGCATTCGCAGCCGCCATAATAACGGGCGCCAGGGTATCCTTCCGCATATTTGTTGGTCAATACCGAACCCTGCGCCTCAAGCACCGCCGGACTGACGAAGTTTTCCGACGCGATCAGCTCGACCTTGTCGTGCTGGCGCGCCGCCTCGCTCGCGATGGCTTGGGCGATTTCCGGATCCTGCCGGGAAAGAATGCTCATTTCGTCTCCTCCAAATAATAAATTGTTATTTATAGACCGCGCGGGGGCCGCCAATGAGTTTCGGGCGGGTCCAGGCCGCCGTCACCTGTGCCTTGCCGATCGTTTTTTGCTGCAAGCGCAGCGGCACGGCCACCCGACGCAAATGCATCCCGATCAGCGTGGAACCGATGTCAATGCCGCCGTGGGCCGCGATGGATTCAACCACGACCGGATCGATAAAATCCTTCATGGCCTGCGCCGCCAAGGATCCACCGG
>CAZRQI010000033.1:12682-15575 GCA_964602025.1 uncultured Veillonellaceae bacterium | reverse complement strand
TTGCCGCGTCAGCCACTACCGTGAGCCAGAACCAGAACAGTCTCAACCAGGAAATTAAAAACGTGAATGCGGTTACAGGCGAAATCAATCAAGTGACCACATTGATCAAAGATATTGCCGACGAAACCCGGCTGTTGGGGCTCAACGCCGCAATCGAAGCCGCCCGGGCCGGCGAAGCCGGGCTTGGGTTCGGCGTCGTGGCGCAGGAAATTCGCAAGTTGTCGGCTGACTCGAAACAAACTGTGGGAACGATTCAGGAATTCACCAAAACAATAAAGGAATCGGTTGAGAAAACAGTCCACATGGGCAACGAAACGGCGATGACCGTCGAGCAACAGGCCGCCGCCATCGAGGAAGTTACGGCTAGCATTCAGGAAATCCATAGCCTGACGGTGCAACTCACCGACTTGGCGAATCACAATTAATCCCGCCTACAATATGTCGAAGAGGAGGAGACTATGGCAAATCTTCAACTAGTCGTTTTTGATTTGAATGGAGAAGAGTACGGCATTGATGCTTTGGCGGTCAACGGGATTTTGCGGCATCAAAAGTTCTCGATTCATCGTGTCCCGGGCATGCCGGACGTTATCGAAGGCATGATTGATTTACGAGGAAAAATCAACTACATTTTTAATCTTGGCGTTAAATTCGGCTGCGGGAAAACAACGTTATCGGAAGAGAGCAAGTTGGTTATGCTCAACGTGCGCGACTCCATCGCCGGATTTATCGTGGACGAAGTAACCGACATTGTCAGTGTGGACGAGAAAGATATTCAGGCGACGCCGGTGTTTCTCGACAATGTGAAAACCAAATATCTCAAGGGTATCGTCAAAATCGACGATCGAATGATCATCATTCTGATCCCGGAACTCATCCTGTCCACAGAGGAATATGAAGCCATCCTGTCCGGGCAGTAAACCGGCGCGGATTCCGCGAAAGGCGGCAATGCCTCCTACCAAATTTTTTTGGTAGGAGGCATTGTATTTTGTAGCGAAGTGATTGGCGTGCGTCCGTGATATTCAGCAGTGCCGTGGCGATGGGAGTGGACGCCGTAGTTGCGTTGCTGGTGGCTAAAATGTATGATAAAAAGTGTGGAATCGTTGCCGGCAGAACCGGCATGGTCGGCTTGATCAGGCTGAGGTGGACAAGAAATGAGATTGGGAGGGGAAAACTATGCCGAAAATCGCGAGTCAGGCCAAACGACTGCGGATTTACATCGGCGAGGCCGATCATTGGAAGCAGCATTCCCTGTACCACGCCATCGTGACGAAGGCCAAGGAACTGGACATGGCGGGAGCGACCGTGTTTCGCGGCTTGATGGGCTACGGCGCCAACAGTCGCATCCACACGGCGTCGATCGTCGATCTGTCCAGCGATTTGCCGGTGCTGGTCGAAATCATCGACAGCGAGGAATATATCAACAAATTGCTGCCGTATCTGGATGAAATGCTTCAAGAAGGGATGATCACCATCGATGACATCGAGGTGATAAAATACGGCAAAAAACCACCCCGGCGCTGAGTGGCGGGGGAAATGACGCATGGGGTGATGAACTTGTTGAATTTATTGGTGGTGGCGATTGGCGGCGCCATCGGTGCGTGTACGCGCTATCTGGTTTCCGGCTGGGCTGCGGAACGGTTCGGCGCCGAGTTTCCCATGGGGACCTTGATCGTGAATATCGCCGGTTGCTTTATCATTGGCGTATTTATGACGTTGACGACGGAACGGCTGATCATCAGCCCTTATTGGCGTCTGGTTTTCGCCGTGGGATTTTTGGGCGGCCTGACCACGTTTTCATCGTTTGGCTACGAAACAATGCGATTGCTGGAAGCTTCCGAGTTGTTGCCGGCGTTTCTCAACATCGCGTTAAATCTGGGAGTCGGCCTGAGCGCCACTTGGCTGGGCATGGTTGTCGCCCGGCTGGTTTAACAACTATGCTCGCCATTTCTGAAGACGATTTGCAATAAAAAAACCCTGACTCGCTGGTACAGCAGTCAGGGTTCTCGTCAGTTTTTGCCGGGGAGGGCGGTGGTCAGGCGGTGATAAAAAACCGTGTCGACCTGCATCACCGGGAAAGCCGCCGGTAAATCCGATTTGGCAATCCGCACAAATCCATTCTTTTCATAGAACCGGTGCGCGGCCAGAAATTTGTCGGTAGTGCCCAGAAAAATATCCGTGATGCCTTTTTGCCCGGCCCAGGCCGTCGAAGTTTCCAGCAGGCGCTGCGCGGTTCCGTGCTCGCCGCCGCGAAAGCCGGCCTTGACGAACATTTTGCGCAAGGCGACCTGTTGGTTGCCGATGTCCAGCAATCCCACCGAGCCCACAATCTGGCCGTCGCATAAAGCGATCCAGAAGTTGCCGTTTTTCTGTTGGTAAAACCGGGGAATCGCGGCTAAATCCGGTTGATCCGCCCGCGTGATCGGGATCTGGAATTCCTTCTGCTGGATTTCCAAAATCATTTCGATCAGGGCTTCCTGCCGGTCGTCGCCATATTCGCCAACGGAAATTTCCGCCATGGTTCTTCCCTCCGATGCTGGGGTTCGGGCGATTACTTTGCCAGCTTGACCCACATCAGCGCTGCGCCGGAAAGCACGCCGAAAACATAATACAGCGCGAATTTCAGCCGGCCCGGCCGTGGTTCGGGCTCGGCAGCCTCGATGGGGTGAAGCGTGAACTCGGCGGGCTGTCGTTGTCTCACGGCCAGCCGTTTTGCTTCTTTTTCTTCAAAATAGGCGTAGGCGGACGCCGTAACCTGGATGAAATCCGGCACGCCTTTGGTTTTGCGGGCCGATGATTTGATGAATCCCTTTTCCTCAAGCCGGTCGAGAAGTTTGACGGCTTTGGCCGGAGTCAACCGGGGATAATGTTTGGCGAGGACGGGAGGGAGACTGAA
>CAZRQI010000033.1:4155-12582 GCA_964602025.1 uncultured Veillonellaceae bacterium | reverse complement strand
CTTTGGCCGGAGTCAACCGGGGATAATGTTTGGCGAGGACGGGAGGGAGACTGAAAAAGATTCCCTGCTCTTTATCCTCCGCCATGAATGTGGCGAGGATCTGATCGGCTTGTTCCATGATGTGTTTCTTTTGCTCCGTTTCGGGCATGCCGCAGATTTTTCAAGTCGCCGTTCAAGCCGGCGTTAATGAATATAAGTGTAAGATATGCTTCGGCTTTTTACAAGGGGCTTTGGGCCTATTTGCCGCCGGATGGCGAATGTGAAATATTTCCCGGGAAATGAAAACGTTGCGGGCTGAAAGAGGGAGAAACAGCCCGGATGGAGAATAAATCCTTTTAGAGGCCTGTCACCGCTATCTATCGATGGCCGGCATCTCCGGCGGCAGTTCCGCCCGGACCAGTTTTTCGACCAGAATGTCGATTCGGTCCACGCGGCAGCCGGTCAGGTTTTCCACTTCGCTTTTGACGGCGCTGCGGACTTTTTCGACCACTTCGGGAATGCGGACGCCGTAGATGAGCGTCAGTTTGATTTCAAATGCGACCGTGAGCGTGAGATCTTCCGCTTCCAGACGTTTCACGACGATTTGCGGCGCGAACCGCTCAGAAAACAGCTGGGTGAGTTCCGCCAGGGCGCCTTTCCGTTCCTGCCGGGCCACTTCGTTGACGTTTTGCATGGCCGAGCGGGCGATTTCCAAGAATACTTCGTCGGTGATCTGGGTTCGGTCCATTTCTTCCATGGTTGTTGCCTCCCATATTCGCTTTTTCCGCGACTTGCTCCGGGTTTACTTCGACACAAGTTTTCAAACTCCTCGTAAAGATGATAAGATGGTAGTGTGAAATGGAGGTGTGGCATCTTGCTAAAGTGGAGACAACAAATCCGGGTGGTTTTTCTGTTGCTGGGCTTGCTGCTCTTTTCCAATATTGTCGCGCCCCCGGCGGCGGAAGCCCTGCTCATCGGCACGAAACAGGAAATCGAGATCGGCAAGGGCGTCGCCAGTGATTTGGAGAAAAAGTACGGCTTGGTCAACGATCCGGAGCTGCAGGCGAGGGTGGCCCGGCTGGGCGCCAGCATTGTCGCCGTGTCGGACCGCAAAGACCTGCCCTATACGTTTAAGGTTCTGAATTCCAAGGAGGTCAATGCGCTGGCGGTTCCCGGCGGCTATATCTACCTGTTCAAGGGATTGATCGATTATATGCCTTCGGATAACGAACTTGCGGGCATCATCGGCCATGAAGTCGGCCATATCGTCAAAAAACACACGGTGGTGCAGATCGAACGGAGTCTGGCCGTCGGCGTCCTGTTCGCCATTTTGTTCGGCAACAGCAACAGCGCGATCATCGGTGATCTGATCGCCAACGCCCTGATGTCCGGCTATAGCCGGGAGGCGGAGCGGGAGGCGGATAAGCTGGGCGTGGTTCACACGATGCGGGCGGGCTACAATCCCTACAGCATGTTGATCGGCATGGAAAAGCTGGAAGCGATGAGCGGCAAGTCGGATTACGGATTGTTTTCCTCCCACCCGGACACGGTCAGCCGGGTCAAGGCGGTGCGGGAACAGATTATCAACGAGTTCAAGGTGAGGCCGACCGTCAAGGAGATGGAAAAATCGTCGCAGGTTGTCGACGGCAATTGGATGTTGCCGGCGTTTCACGTCAAATACGCCGGCTACAGTCCGCGCATGCGGGCCTATCTGACCGCCGGCCGCATTTACCGGATGACGTCCCTGCCGGATTATTCGAGCGACAAACTGTATATCAACGACATGGAAAACGCCACCGGCGTCTACTACGACGATGTCCGGGAGCCGGTCGCCGTGGTGACGGCGCAGGACGCGACCGCCAATGGGCTGGCCGGCATGAATGAGATGGCGCAGTTGATCATTACCCGCATCCGGGAACGGGCGGGACGTTGATCGTTGGAATGAAGGGAGCCAAATATGCTGAAACGGGCGATTCTGCTGGGAATGATGGCTTCGCTGCTGTTGACGTCTTGTGCCGCCGCGGCGCCGAAAGAAATGACCCTGAAGGTGACGGAGCCGGGCGAGTCCGCAGAATGGACGCTGGGCGCCGTGAATACCGTTAAGTGGTCGTTCCGGGGCGAACTGGGCAAACTGGTTTCTGTCCGCCTGCAGCGGCAGGGCTGGGTTCTGGCGCGGCAAACGTTGGCCGAGGGGACGGCGCTGGGGAACGAGCGCTCCGGAACTTTCAAATGGACCACGCCGGCCGAGCTGCCGCCTGGTGGCCACTATACCGTGTCGGTTACCGCGGAAAACGGGATTGGCGATATGTCCGGCGAGTTCCGGATCGTGGCGGGGAAGGCCCCGGTGACGCAGCTGTCGCTGGCGGCGCCGCCCAAGGGTGAAGAGCGCTGGATCGTCGGCTCTCCGTCGGTGATCCGCTGGACTTTTACGGGCAAGCCCGGGCCAACCGTGAAACTGGCCTTGATTCAAAAGCAGACGGGCGATGTGATTCCGATCACCGGGTCCGCTTCGATCGGCGTTGACGGCAAAGGTTCCTATGAATGGAAAGTGCCGGCGCTGAAACCTGGCAATGATTATTTTGTCGGCATTGCCAGCAATTCAAATGCGTTTTATCAAGATATGGGCGCAGCGCCTGTGAGTATTTCTGCGACTCGCTAAGTCCGGCTTCTGTCGGACTTTTTTTGTCAAACGAGGGAGGAGTAAATTTGAGCGCGGAGCCGGTCACTGAATCCAATCTCTATTTGTTCCACGAAGGAACCCAAACCCGCGCCTACGCCGTTTTCGGCGCCCATCCGGCGGAACAGGACGGCCGGCAGGGCACGCGCTTTTCCGTGTGGGCCCCGCATGCGGAAAATATCTGGATCGAGGGGGATTTCAACGACTGGTGCGGCAACGGGTATCGCATGGAACGCGTCGGCGGCTCGGGGGTATGGACTTTGTTCGCTCCGGGAGTGACGGCCGGATCCCTCTATAAGTATGCGATTCAACATCCCTCGGGAGAAATCCGGGTCAAGGCCGATCCCTTCGCTTTTGCGGCGGAATTGCGACCGAACACCGCTTCCCGGATCGTCGACCTGGAACACTTCGAATGGACCGATGCGGCGTGGCGCGAGCGGCAGCTGTCCCG
This sequence comes from uncultured Veillonellaceae bacterium, assembly GCA_964602025.1. Classification (GTDB taxonomy): domain Bacteria; phylum Bacillota; class Negativicutes; order UBA1444; family UBA1444; genus UBA1444. Next base: position 9,475 of record CAZRQI010000033.1, on the reverse strand, counting down.
GCCCATTTATGACCGGCCGCTGAACATTTACGAAGTGCACCTCGGTTCCTGGCGACGGAAAGCGGACGGCTCGTTTCTGACCTACCGCGATCTGGCCTATGAACTGGTCGATTATGCGGCCGACATGGGCTATACGCATCTGGAGCTGCTACCGGTGGCGGAGCATCCGCTGGACGGGTCCTGGGGCTACCAGCAGACCGGCTATTACGCCGTGACCAGCCGGTACGGCAGCCCGGCCGATTTTCAGTTTCTTGTGAACCGGGCCCATGAAAAGGGGCTCGGCGTGATCCTGGACTGGGTGCCGGGTCATTTCTGCAAAGACGACCACGGACTGGCCCGCTTCGACGGGGAACCGCTGTTCGAGCCACGGGACCGGGTGCAGGCGGAAAATGTGGAATGGGGAACGCTCAATTTCGATCTGGGAAGTCCGGAGGTGCGCAGCTTTCTGATTTCCAATGCGATGTTCTGGTTTGATGTGTATCATCTGGACGGGTTGCGGGTGGACGCCGTGGCCAACCTTTTGTATCTGGATTTTGCCCGGGGACCGGGGCAGTGGCGGCCGAACCGGCATGGCGGCCGGGAAAATCTCGAAGCCGTGGATTTCCTGCGCCAGCTGAACAAGGCGATTTTCGCCGGATTTCCCGCCGCCCTGATGATTGCCGAGGAATCGACGACCTGGACCGGCGTGACCCGTCCCGCCCATGAAGGCGGGCTGGGTTTCAACTACAAGTGGAACATGGGCTGGATGAACGACATGCTTCGCTACGCCAAGAAAGACCCGCTGTTCCGGGCGGGTTGCCACAATCTGGTGACGTTTGCGATGATGTACATGTACTCGGAAAATTTCATCCTGCCGCTGTCGCATGACGAAGTGGTCCACGGCAAACAGTCGCTGCTGGACAAGATGCCGGGCGATTACTGGCAGAAGTTCGCCGGGCTGCGGGGGTTCCTGGGGTTCACCGCGGCTCATCCCGGCAAGAAGCTGTTGTTCATGGGCGGCGAGTTCGGCCAGTTCATCGAGTGGAACGAAAACCAGAGCCTGGACTGGCATCTGCTGGACTATGAGCTGCACGCCAAGCTGCACCAGTATGTCCGGGATCTGAACCATTTGTACCTGTCGTCGCCCTGCCTGTGGCAGGCGGACCACAAGCGCTCCGGATTCCGCTGGATCAATCCCGACGACCGGAACGCCAGCATTGTCAGCTTCATCCGCTATGCGGCGGATTCGTCGGATTATCTGATCGTCGTGTGCAACTTCACGCCGGTCGGCAGGGAAGGGTATGTGATCGGGGCGCCGGAAGCCGGGGAATTCGAGGAAGTGTTCAACAGCGACCGTCTCGAATACGGCGGATCCGGAGCGACGCACTCGGCCCCCCTGGTCGCCGGCAAGCGCTGGAACGGCTGGCCGTTTTCGCTGAAAGTGGGAGTGCCGCCGCTGGGCTTCGTCTGTTTCCGGAAAAAGGCCACGAACAGCCCCTGATTCGGAAAGGAGGAACGACATGCCGAAAAAGAAAGCCATTGCGATGATTCTGGCCGGTGGGCAGGGAACCCGGCTGGGAGCCCTGACGAAAACGATCGCCAAGCCGGCGGTGCCCTTTGGCGGAAAATACCGGATCATTGATTTTCCGCTGTCGAACTGCAGCAACTCCGGGATCGACACCGTGGGCATCCTGACCCAGTATCAGCCGTTCTTCCTCCACAGCTACGTGGGGATCGGCAGTCCCTGGGATCTGGACCGCAAGGATGGCGGCGTCTTTGTGCTGCCCCCCTACACGCACGATACCGGCGGGGAATGGTACAAGGGGACGGCGGACGCCATTTACCAGAATATCGCCTTTGTCGACCAGTATGATCCGGTATGGATCGTTATTTTATCCGGGGATCATATTTATAAAATGGATTATAATCTGATGCTGGAATACCATGAGGCGCGGGAAGCCGATGCGACCCTGGCGGTGATCGAGGTGCCGTGGGAGGATACCCGCCGGTTTGGAATCATGAACACGGACGCGAACGACCGGATCATCGAGTTCGATGAAAAGCCGGCCAAGGCCAAGAACAACCTGGCATCGATGGGAGTCTACGTGTTCCGGTGGCAGTATCTGCGGTATTATTTGGAGAAAGACGCCAAGAATATTGAATCGGCGCATGATTTCGGTCGCAACATCATCCCCATGATGCTGGAGAAGGGGAAGAGCGTCTATGCCTACCGCTTCAAGGGCTATTGGCGGGATGTCGGCACGGTGGAAAGCCTGTGGGCCGCCAATATGGATCTGCTGGCGGACCGGCCGCAACTGGACCTGCATGATCCCGCTTGGCGCATCTATTCCGTGAATCCGGTCAGGCCGCCGCACTATGCAGGGCGGCAATCGCAGATCAGTGAGTCGATCGTCAGCGAGGGCTGCCAGATTTTCGGCCAGGTCAAGCGTTGCGTGCTGTTTCCCAACGTCATGGTGGAGCGGGGCGCGCAGGTGACCGATTCGGTTCTGATGCCGGGGGTGACGGTGGCGCCGAATGCGACGGTGCGTCGGGCGATCATCGGCCCCAACGCGATGGTGCCGGAGAACGCCCAGATCGGCGGCAACGAGCCGATTGCCCTGTTTATGGAGAAAGCGCGCACGGCCCGGAAAGGAGCACGGACATGAAAGGCTTGCTGGGTCTGGTCAATCTTTATGAAGACGAAACCGGCATGGAACCATTGACGCGCCGGCGGCCGCTGGCGGCCGTGCCTTTCGCCGGACGGTACCGCCTGATTGATTTTGCCCTGTCCAATCTGGTTAATGCCGGCTGCCGGACCGTCGGGGTACTGGTGCGGGACAAATACCGCTCCCTCATCGACCACCTGCGTTCCGGCAAAGAGTGGGATTTGGCCCGAAAACGCGACGGCCTGTATATTCTGCCGCCGGGGTTACTCCAGAACGGACAGTGCCAGAGCGACGTGGAAAATTTTAATTTCAATCTGGACTATATTTACGCGGCGTCGGAAGATTTTGTGGTGATCTGCGGCAGCCGGACGGTCTGCAACCTGCCGCTGGAGCAGGCGTTTCAGTACCATCTGGCGGTGGGCGCCGATGTGACGCTGATTTGCCGCGACCGGCCCGACGACGACTGTCGGCAGTGCCTGACCACCGATGATTCCGGCCGGGTGACAGGGCTTTGCGATCCGGCGGACCCGTCGCCCGACGATGTGCAGCCGCTCGGCTTCACCATCCTGTCGAAAAGCCTGATGGCCGAGTTGGTCCGGGACTGCGCGGCGCGCGGCCGGTGCGATTTTTTCGCCGATGGCGTGCTGCATCATCTCGGCAGGCTGAAGATCCAGGTTTTCCGGCACAGTGGCTATGCCGCCCGGATCGACTCCGTCGCGGGCTACTTCCAGTCGCAGCTCGAATTGCTGAATCCGCCGGTGTGGCAGGAGCTGTTTTTCCGCTACGGCGCCATTTTCACCAAGGTCAAGGATGAAGCCCCCGCCAAATACCGGGAGCAGGCCTGCGTGAAGAATTCGCTGGTTGCCAATGGCTGCATCGTCGAAGGCACGGTGGAGAACAGCATCCTGTTTCGCTCGGTCGTCGTGGAGAAGGGGGCCGTGGTCCAGAACTCCATTTTGATCCAGAACGCGCGGATCGGCGCGAACGCCCGGCTGACCAATGTGTTGTGCGATAAAGACTCGCAGATCGCGGCCGGCCGCTGTCTGAGCGGCTCGGCGGCGTCCCCGTATATCGTGGAGAAAGGAACTGTGATTTGAGATGATCAAAGTATTGTTTGCGGCGTCGGAAGCGACGCCATTCGCGAAGACCGGCGGCTTGGCCGACGTTGTGGGAACGTTGCCCCGGGCTCTCCAGAAGGCTAAAGTCGATGCGCGAATCATCGTCCCCCTATACGGCGATATTCCCGAGGAGTTTCGCGGCCAGATGCGGCAGATCGCCGCCGAAACGGTCCAACTGGGCTGGCGGCGCCAGTATTGCGGACTGTATGAGCTGCAATACGAAGGAGTTACTTTCTATTTTGTCGACAACGAATACTATTTCCGCCGCAAAGGCCTGTATAATTTCTATGACGAAGCGGAGCGGTTCGGATTCTTCAGCAAAGCCGTGCTGGACATCATTCCCCGGCTGGACTGGACGCCGGATATCATCCATTGCCACGACTGGCATGTCGGGATGATCCCCGTCCTGCTGCGATCGCATTATTGCCGGGCGCCCTGGTGCGCCGCCATGAAGACCGTCTGCACGATTCACAACCTGGAGTATCAGGGCGTGTTTCCGCCGACGATCCTGGGTGACATGTTCAACCTGGAACATGACGAGGCGGCGACCACAGCGCTGGAATTTTACGGGATGGTCAATTTTCTCAAGGGCGGCCTTGAGTTCGCCGATTACATCACGACCGTCAGTCCGACATACGCGCAGGAGATCCAGACCCGCTACTGGGGCGAAAAACTCGATGGGGTTCTCAACCGTCGCAGCGACAGGCTGGCCGGGATCGTCAACGGCATTGACCCGGACGTCTACAACCCGCTGACGGATCCGGCCCTGTTCGCCAACTTTTCGCTCCGGAGCCTTAAGGGCAAGGCCGAAAACAAAGCCCGGCTGCAGGAAATGCTTGGCTTGGAGGTGAATCCGGCGGCACCGCTGTTCGGCGTAGTATCCCGCCTGGTCAAGGCGAAGGGCTTCGATCTCGTCCAGCGCGTTCTGGATGAGATGGTGGCGGAAGGGATGCAGCTGGCGGTGCTGGGAACCGGCGATCCCCAGTACGAGGCGATGTTCCGCGAAGCGGCTCGTCGCTACCCGGGAAAGATCGCCGTGCAGATCGGCTATGACGATGTTTTGGCCCGGCGGATCTATTCCGGCGCCGATTTGCTGCTCATGCCCTCGCAGAAGGAACCCTGCGGGATCAGCCAGCTCATCGCCATGCGGTACGGCTGCATTCCCCTGGTGCGGGAAGTGGGCGGCCTGAAGGATACCGTGGAAAGCTTCAATCCGGATACCAACGAGGGCACGGGCTTCTCTTTCACCAACTTCAACGCCCACGACATGCTGCATGTGATGCGGCTGGCCTGTGAAGTGTACCGGGACAAAAAGCGCTGGAACATTTTGATGAAGATGGCGATGAAAACGGATTGCTCCTGGAAAAAATCGGCACGGGAATACGGCGCCTTATATCGACAAGTAATGGAGGCGGATTTCCATGTTTCAAAGTAAGGCGGAATTTATCAACGAGTATCTGGAGAAGTTCCAGAGCATTCACGGCAAAGGGGTCGAACTGGGGTCCAACCGGGAACGCTACGAGGCGCTGGCCGGGCTGGTCCGCGATCTGATCGCCC
>CAZRQI010000033.1:0-4055 GCA_964602025.1 uncultured Veillonellaceae bacterium | reverse complement strand
GTCGTCATTCCCGAACTGATGCGGATTCTGATCGACGAGGAAGGGATGACCTGGGACAATGCCTGGTGCGTGACCACCAACGCCGTTTCCTACACCAATCACACGGTGATGCCGGAAGCGTTCGAAAAATGGCCGGTCGACGTGTTCAAGGAATTGTTGCCGCGCATCCACATGATCGTTTACGAGATCAACGAACGCTGGTGCCATGAATTGTGGAACCGCTATCCGGGCGAGTGGGATCGCATCCGGGAAATGGCGGTCATCGCCGACGGCTTCGTGCACATGGCCAATCTTGCGGTTGTCGGCAGTTACAGCGTCAACGGCGTGGCGAAAATCCACACGGAAATCCTGAAAAAATCGGTCCTGAAACGATTTTACGAGTATTCGCCGAGCAAGTTCAGCAACAAGACCAACGGCATCACCCACCGGCGCTGGCTGATGAAGGCGAACCCGGAATTGTCCGGCGTCATCAGCGAGGCGATCGGCGAGAGCTGGATGTCGCATGCGACCGATTTGCTGCGGCTCACGCAGTGGGAGGACGATCCGGTCTTCGCCGAGAAAGTGGCGCTGGTGAAACTGGCCAACAAAGAGCGGCTCGCCACCTATGTCCAGCGGACGATGGGGCAGAAGCTCAACCCCCACTCCATTTTCGACTGCCAGGTCAAGCGCATTCACAGTTACAAGCGGCAAACGTTGAATATCCTGCATATCATGGATCTGGCCAACCGGCTGCGGGAAAATCCGAACCTGGAAATCACGCCGCGGACCTTCATTTTCGCCGGCAAGGCGGCGCCCAGCTTTTATCAGGCGAAACGGACCATCAAACTGATCAATACGGTGGCGGCCATGATCGACGCCGATCCAGTCCTGAACAAGAAGCTCAAGGTCATATTTCTGGAGAACTACCGGGTCTCGCTCGCCGAACTCATCATCCCCGCGGCGGATGTCAGCGAACAGATTTCGACGGCATCCAAAGAAGCGTCGGGGACCGGCAACATGAAATTCATGATGAACGGAGCCGTCACGATCGGCACGCACGACGGCGCCAACATCGAAATCCGCGACGAGGTCGGGACGGAAAATTTCGTGGCCTTCGGACTGACGGCGGACGAAGTGATGGACTACCACAAACGCGGCGGCTATAGCGCCCGGGCGGTCTATGACGCCAATCCCCGGATCAAAAGAGTGGTGGACCAGCTGGTGAGCGGCGAACTGCCGGCGGGCCGCGAGGAGTTCGCGGACCTATACGATTGCCTGCTGCTGCACAATGACGAGTTCTTTGTACTGGAGGATTTCGAGGCGTATGCCGCCGCGCAGGAACAGGTCGATCTTCTTTACAAGGACACGTCGCGCTGGCGCCGGATGTGCATCCAGAACATCGCCCACGCCGGCGAGTTTTCCAGCGACAATACGATCTGGGAATACGCGGTGGGGATCTGGCAGGTCAAGCCGGTGATCTTTTAGCGGGCGCGGAACTTCTTCAATAATTTGAACAATTTTCAACGAGGTGCGGAATGGGGAACGGATTTTGCCACGACTCCCGCAAAATCGAGTACCGTCGTCCGTTGGGGGCCGTTCCCTGTGGCACGACGGTCACTCTTTATTTTGACGCGAACACCCTGTCGCTGCCGGAATCGGTTCGGTTGCGGGTTTGGTCCAAGGCCGGCGGCGAGCAGCTGCTGGACCCGGCGACGATCGACGAAAAGCCGTGTTGTTATCACTACCGGTTTGTCTTCGTCGCGCCGGTCGAACCCGGTCTGGTTTGGTACCGTTTTCTGATTCGGCATGAAAACCGTTCCATCGGCTATGGTGCGCCGGCGGACGGCTTGGGCGGGGAAGGCGTCGAATACGGGGCAGTGCCGGAAGACGACTGGCAAATCACTGTGTTCGAGCCGACCGCGAAAGTTCCGTCCTGGTATACGCACGGCATCATGTACCAGATTTTTCCCGACCGGTTCCATCGCGGCGATCATCCTGCGGCGATGCCGGAGTTGCCGCCGGGCGGGTTGTATCATCCGCATTGGACGGACCGACCGTTTTACGCCAAAGATCCCCAGACCGGCGATATTGCCGCGTATGATTTTTTTGGCGGAACTCTGGACGGGATCGTGGACAAGATCCCGTATTTAAAAAGCCTCGGAATTACGATACTCTATTTGAACCCGATTTTTACCTCGGTGTCCAACCATAAATACGACACGGGGAATTACCTGGAAGTCGACGCCCAGTTCGGCGGCGATGCGGCGTTTGATCGTCTGCAACGGGCGGCGAAGGCGGCCGGTATCCGCCTGATCCTGGACGGGGTGTTCAGCCATACCGGCTCGGAGAGCCTCTATTTTCAGGATGCCCTGCGTTCGCAGGATTCACCCTACTTCCCCTGGTATCGTTTTTTGGAGTACCCGCACCGCTATGACTGCTGGTGGGGCGTGACCACCCTGCCGAATGTCAACGAACTGGAGCCCTCCTACCGGCGGTTCATCATCAACGGCCCGGACAGCGTGATCAAACACTGGCTGCGCAAGGGGGCTTCCGGCTGGCGTTTGGATGTCGCCGACGAGCTGCCGGGTGAATTCGTGCAGGAAATGTATCGCGAACTGAAGCGGACGGACCCGGACGCCGTGCTGATCGGCGAGGTATGGGAAGACGCCTCGCGCAAGGAAAGCTACGGCGTGATGCGGGAGTATCTGCTGGGCAAGGAGCTCGACTCAGTCATCAATTATCCGTTTCGGTCGGCGGTGCTCGATTTTTTGACGGGGCGTTGCGAAGCGGAGCTGGCCTTGCGCCGGTTGGCGAGTCTCAGCGAGAATTACCCGCCCGCGTATTATTTTTCGACTATGAATGTGCTGGGAACGCATGATGTTCCCCGCGCGTTGACATTGCTCGGCGACGCCGCGCCGGAAGAGCGGCTGACGAAACTGGAACAGGCCCGCTACCAGCTGCCGCCCGAGGCGCGGCGACTCGCCGCGGCGCGGTTGAAACTGGCGGCGTTGATCCAGTTCACTTCCCCCGGGGTTCCCTGTGTGTATTATGGCGACGAAACCGGCGCGGAGGGGCATAGCGACCCCCAGAACCGCCGTCCCTTCCCCTGGGAAAGCGAAGATGCGGAATTGACAGCCTGGTACCGGGAGTTGGCCGAACTGCGGCGACAGGAACCGGTGCTGCAAACGGGGCGCTGGATTCCGCTGCCGGCCGGTCCCGATATTTTCGCCTTTGGCCGCCGCACTGACGCCGGACGCGATGGGTTGGCCGACCTGCTTACGGATGCCGCCGTACTGGTGTTCGTGAACCGCAGCGCGGCCGTCGTGGAATGGCTGGTCGATGTATCGCCGGTTTGCGCCGGACCGCTCCGGGAAATTTTAAGCCCGGACAACACGGTGCATTTTCCGGATGAAAAGGGCTTGCTGCCAATCACTCTGCAGCCGCTTGCCGCGCGGGTGCTGAAGGCGACGGTTCATCCAATGTTCGCCGCGCGTCAGTCCGGAATCCTGCTGCATCCGACGTCGCTGCCCGGACCCTTCGGTATCGGCGATCTCGGTCCGGCGGCGCATTCCTTTGTCGACTGGCTGGCGGAGGCGGGGCAGACGCTTTGGCAGATCCTGCCGCTGACGCCGGTCGATTCCACCGGCTCGCCCTATCAAAGCTCCTCGGCGTTCGCCGGGAATCCGCTGTTGATTTCACCGGAAGGACTGGCGGAGTGCGGACTGTTGGACAATTGCGACACTCCGGCAGGACTTTGCGCCGAAAAGGTGGAATATGAAAAAATAACGGCCTGGAAGACGGCGTTGCTGCGAACCGCCTACGCGAACTTCCGGCGGCGGCCGCTCCCGGAGACATATCGACAATTCTGCGGCGAAGCCGGCGGCTGGCTTGACGAATATGCGCTGTTCATGGCCCTGAAAGAGTATCATGCGGGGGCGGCATGGACGGAGTGGGAACCGGGGGCTGCGCAGCGCGACCCGGAAAGGTTGCGGCGGGCACGGCTCGAACTGGCGGCGGAAATCGAGTTTCACCGGTTCGCACAGTATGTGTTTTTCGAGCAATGGCAAAGCCTACAT
>CAZRQI010000032.1:2381-15787 GCA_964602025.1 uncultured Veillonellaceae bacterium | reverse complement strand
ACGTTGCGCAATGCGTCGGGGTGGCTGGACTGGGCCAAGCATCTGTTTGGCTTGACGGGATCGCCGCGGGACTGGCCGGCGAACACCTGTCTCGGGGAAACTTGCCTGCATGTGTTTCTGGATAAGGAAACAGCGGTTGATGCGACGATGACGGCGACGATCCTGCCGCAGACCGGCGAAAACGAGGCGGAACTGCCCATTGCGGCACAGCGGCGGATTTCGGCGATTCCCTTGCGAGAGGCCCGGCCGATGATCCTGTCTCCTTCGTATCTGACGGAGTTCTTCGACTGTCCGAGACGCTATTTTTATTCCCAGCTCTGCCGTTTGCCGGCGCCGCCGGATTCGGGTCCGGTGGCAATGGCTCGGCCAGCGATCGGAACGGGAGGGCCCGGACTGGCGATTTCGCCCCAGGATCTGGGTACGGCGTTCCACCGGTTCATGGAACTGCTGCCGGCTCCGCAGGAATGGCGGATGGCGCTCACACAGGCGCTGCAGGAGACTTTGGCGCCGGAACTGCGGGAAACGGCGGCAGAACTGATGACGGAGTGGGCCTCCCGCTATGCGGCCAGTGGTCTGTATGCCGAAAGCGCTTCGGTTCGGATGGATCGCCGGGAATGGTCGTTTCATTATCGCCTGCTGGGGGAGGTCGGGACATTGCCGGCGGTCTGGCTGTCCGGACAGGCGGACCGGGTCGTGTTTTATCCCGAAGGAACCCTTGGGGTCATCGATTACAAAACGGATCAAGTGACAGCGGAGAACATGCAACAAAAAACCGCCCATTATCGTCTCCAGCTGGCGGGGTATGCGCTGGCGGCGCGGGCGGTGTTTGGACTGCCGGTGCGGGATGTGCGCTTATACTTCGTGCGTACGGCCCGGACGATGCCGATCGACGCCGGAGATGAAGCCTTGGCGTCGGCGGAACGGGAACTTCAGGAAATCGCCGGCTTCATCCGCAGTCACCCGGACGAATCCGATTATGTCTGCAGGACTTCCCACTGTCCTGCTTGCCCGTTTCAGCCGGTGTGTTTGCAGAAATGATGGAATGCAGTCGAAAAAAAGATCACAGCGTGTAGCTGTCGCCGGGCTTCATGATGTGGACCGGGATTTTGAACCGATTCTCGACATCCTGTTTAAAGCCGTCCGGCGACTGGGCAATTAGCGGCCAGGTGTTGTAGTGCATGGGGATCGCCAGTTTGGGTTGGAGCAGATTCACGGCTTCCGCCGCATCCGAGGGGCCCATGGTGTAATTGTCGCCGATGGGCACCAGGGCGACATCGATGGATTCCAGCCGCCCCAATAGCGCCATGTCGCTGAACAGGGCAGTATCGCCGCTGTGATAGACGGTTTTGCCGTGAAACTTAATGATGAAGCCGCAGGCATGTCCTCCCGGCAGCCCTGCTCCATGGAAAGCCGGCGTGATTCGGACAAATCCAAAATCAAAGCTGTGTTTGCCGCCCAAATGCATGCCGTGGGCCTGAACTCCCTTTTCCGCGCAGAAGCGGGCCACCTCGGCGGTGGAAATGACGGTGGCGCCGGTGCGTTTGGCAATGCTGACGGCATCGCCGATATGGTCTTCATGACCGTGGGAAACCAAAATGTACTGGCAGTTGATTTGCTCGGCCTTGGCGGCTGCTTGCGGATTGCCGGTCAGAAAGGGATCGATGATCAGCGCGTTGCTTCCTTCTTTGAGTATAAAACAGGCATGACCCAAAAATTTCAGTTCCGGCATTTTTCTTCCTCCTTCAACGATATTGCTGTAATAATTCGACTTTCCGTTTCAATCTCCCTCTTGCGTCGAGGCTGCGTAACCGAGAATTTTCTGTCTGTTGACTGGATTGTTTTTGGGTTTTTTACAGAAATGCAAAAAAGATGATATAATGAAATTGCGGAAAATTCCATTAATATAAAAGGAGGGCTGGGAAATGTCACAAATCAAAAAGATCCTCGTGGCGTATGACGGGTCTCACCAAAGCAAGCAAGCGTTAAACTGGGCCATTGACTTGAGCCTCCTGTCGGGTGCGCAAGTTGCGGCGGTCAAGGTGTTTGAAGGCAGCCGCTTGTACCCGGCGATTGCGGAAACCGGCGGCCGTGAATTGGCGGCCATACTGGATCAAATCCGGCGGGAAGATCAGCAATTGATGGATGATGTCGCAAAAGCTGGAAAAGAACGTAACATCGCGATCAAGTGCGACATTCTGCAAGGCAACATCGCCGAGCAGATTCTCAAGTATGCCAGAGATTACAATTATGACATCATTGTGGCAGGGACCAAGGGGCATGGCGCACTGGAGCAGTTGTTGATGGGCAGTGTGACGCGCAATCTGGTCAGTCTTTCCAGTATTCCGGTTCTGGTGGTCAAGGATTAGGGATGCAAATCCCCGGTCGGCTATAGCGGCTGGGGATTTTTTTTGCTTTTTGGCGTGACCTGCGATAGTATGGAATCAATGAGATCCCCAATCTATTTTCGCACAAGGAGCTTGTTGCCGTGCAGGATGCCTACCAGAGGGAGATTCGCTATCTGCGGCTTTCCGTCACCGATCGCTGTAATTACCGCTGTACCTATTGCGTGCCGCCGGAGGGCGTGAATTGGCTGGAACCGTCGATGATTCTGTCGGACGGGGAAATTCTGCGGGTTCTGTCCGTGTTGAGCCGGGAAGGTGTATCCAGAGTTCGGCTGACAGGCGGCGAACCGTTGGTGCGCTCCGGATTTACCGATTTGGTTCGGAAAATTCGCACCATCGGTGCAATTGAGGATCTGTCGCTGACAACCAACGGCAGCCTGCTGTCGCAGTATGCGGCCGAATTGAAGGAAGCCGGCCTGAACCGGGTCAATATCAGCCTTGATACCGTGGATCCGGTCCGATTTCGTGAACTGACCTGCGGCGGCGACGTCAGGGATGTGCTGGCGGGAATCGAGGCGGCGGTTCGGGTTGGTTTGTCACCGGTTAAGATCAATGTGGTATTGACTGCGGCCGTGAGTGAAGCGGATTTGGTCTTTTTTCAAAAATTAGTGCGTGAGCAGCCCGTCTCTGTGCGCTTTATCGAGTACATGCCATCCCGGCGGTGCCGGGTGGAAGCCGGCATGAGCATGACGTCCGTGACGGAATATTTGAAAGCGAGCGCCGCCGGCAAGCTGGCTCCGCCCAAACAAACCCCGTATGGTTGCGGACCGGCCCACTATCTGCAGGGAGAAACGGATCAGGGCGCCTATGGATTCATTGCGCCGATTTCGGGCTGCTTCTGCGCCCGGTGCAACCGCCTCCGGCTGACAGCGGACGGCAGATTGCGCCCCTGTTTGTTGGCGGATACGGAGATCGATCTGAGGGCGGCGCTGCGATCCGGGGCGACCGACGCGGAGATTGCCGGGTTGTATCAGTTGGCGGTGCGAAGCAAGCCTTCCTCCCACCATTTGAGCGATCAGGGCGGGGCGGCTTTCCAGGGCCGGGGCATGTCCCAGATCGGCGGCTGAAAGAATTGACCGGTTCGGCAGGAATTCCTGTTGGCACAGCGAATTAGTAGCAATCACCATAAAACGCAATCGGCGTATGACGGGAGATTTTTGTAGGAATGGTCATTGAAGTTCGATTTTTTGCGTCGCTACGGCGATATACCCCTGCGGATCCGAGCGGGATCATTTCTGTGGATGTGCCGGACGCTCTTTCTGTGGAAGAATTGTTGAATCAGCTGGAAGTCAATCCGGACCATGTGAAGAACATTTTGCGAAACGGCAAGGAAAGCAAGCTAGCCGACCATTTGGTGGATGGCGACCGGCTAGAGTTGTTTCCGGCCAACGGAACCCTCTGATGGATAGCGAACTGACCCATTTCAACGCCGCTGGCCGTGCCCGGATGGTGGATGTTTCGGATAAACCGGAAACGGAACGGGTGGCTACGGCCGCCGGACGGATTGTCATGGCGGCGGAAACGTTGGCCCGGATCGAAGCCGGAACCATCGGCAAGGGCGATGTGCTGGCCGTGGCCCAGGTGGCTGGAATCATGGCCGCCAAAAAAACCTGGGAGTTCATTCCGATGTGTCATCCATTGCTTCTCAGTGGAATCGATATTTCTTTTGCAGTCGACCGGGCCGCAACAACGGTGGAAATCCGCGCCACAGTCAAAACGAACGGACGGACGGGAGTGGAGATGGAAGCGTTGTCGGCGGTGGCCGGCGCCGCGTTGACGATTTATGACATGTGCAAGGCGATCGACCGGGGGATGTGCGTGGAAAACATTCGTCTGTTGCGCAAATCCGGCGGCCGAAGCGGCATCTTCACGCGGGAAGGGGAAGAATGATGCAGGGCAGGATTGTAGCGGTCTGCACGAGCAAGAATAAAGGCGAGCGCAAGGTGGATGTCGGTTCGGCGATGCTGATCGAGGGAATGGGCATGGAAGGCGATTCGCACGCAGGGTTTGCCCACCGCCAGATCAGTTTGCTGTCGGTGGCCAGTATTGAAAAAATGAAACAGAAGTGCGGTGAGCTGGTTCCTGGTGATTTTGCCGAAAATCTGACGGTGGAAGGACTGGATCTGCCGACGCTGCCGGTGGGAACCGTTTTGCAGGTGGGGGAGGTCGTCCTGAAAGTCAGCCAGATCGGCAAGGAATGTCACCAGGGCTGCGCCGTGATGCAGGCGGTGGGTGACTGCGTGATGCCCCGCGAAGGCATTTTTGCCACGGTGGAGCATGGCGGCCGAATTTCCCGCGGCGATGTGATCGAGGTTGCAACCATGTTTAGCATCGGGATCATTACCGCCAGTGACAAGGGTTCGCGCGGCGAGCGCGAAGACGCCAGCGGGCGGCTGATTGCCACGATGTTGCAGGAACTGGGCGAAATAAAGAGCTATAAAGTGCTGGCCGACGATATCGATCTGATCAGTCGGGAAATGGTCAACATGGCGGATGAACTGGGCTTGGACCTTGTGCTGACGACCGGCGGAACGGGGCTGGGCCCGCGCGATGTCACCCCGGAAGCGACCTTGGCAGTTGTGGACCGCCAGGTGCCGGGAATCGCCGAAGCCATGCGCGCCAAGTCGATGGAGATCACTTCCCGGGCGATGCTGTCGCGGGCAGTGGCCGGCATGCGGGGCAAGACGCTGATTATCAACCTTCCCGGCAGCCCCAAGGGAGTCAGGGAGTGCCTGGAAGTGATCCTGCCGGCGCTGGAACATGGCCTGGCGATCATGAAGGGTGAAGCTTCGGAGTGCGCCCGGCATTAGTGTTGACAAACAAATAGAGTTCTGATAAATTTAGAATAACTTCATCATCCCAAATGCGATGCGCGGGAGAAGTAAGCAGGAGAAGTTCTTCAGAGAGCCGGGGGTGGGTGCGACCCGGTGAACGGACCAGCCGAAATACACCTGCAAGCAGCAGGCCGAAAAGCAATGAGTAGGCTGCGCCGGACCGCCTCCGTTATCAAGGGCTCAGAGTATCGGATTTGCGTCCCGTACTTGAAGGAGAGCGGCTTGCATGGCAAGCAGGGTGGTACCGCGGTGATTGATTCCCGTCCCTGATTCAGGGGCGGGATTTTCTATTGTTTTCGCGCTGGCGCCGGACGCGGCGAAATATCGACGCGGAGACCGCCGTAGAAAGGCAGGATGGTGAATCCGTAGCAAAGCAGAATGGCAGACACGTAACAGCAACAGGGCGGAAAAGCAGAATGGGAAAATGGTTTGAGGAAAGACGGCGGGATGGCGATCGCCCGGTCGTTCGGCCGCTTTCCGGCCAGTCGGACAATTGGACCCCAGAAATCAAGACATTGCCGGTAGTATTGTAGAATTGAAAGAAAAGGGGATGCAAAGAAATGATTATTGTAATGAATGCGGGAGCAAAACAGGCCGATATCGATCGGGTGATCGGCAAGGTTACGGAACGTGGCTTAAAAGTCCATTTGTCGGAAGGCCGATTCGTTACCATTATCGGTGTTGTCGGCGACAAGAAGCTGTTGCAGGATGTGCCACTGGAGGCGATGCCCTGCGTTGATAAAATTGTGGCGATCACTTCCGGATACAAACTGGCCAGCCGCCAGTTCAAACCCGAGAATACGGTGATTAACGTGGGCGGGGTATTGGTCGGCGGCAACCGTCTGGTGGTCATGGCTGGACCCTGCGCGGTGGAAAGCCGGGAACAATTGCTCGAATCCGCCCGCATCGTCAAGGCGGCCGGCGCCGATTTTCTGCGCGGTGGCGCTTACAAACCGCGCACATCGCCGTACTCGTTCCAGGGGCTGGAAGAGGAGGGGCTGAAGTTTCTGGCGGAAGCGCGGGAAGCCACTGGCTTGAAGGTCGTGACGGAAGTCGTCGATCCGATTTCGGTGCCGGTTGTCTGCGAGTATGCGGATGTACTGCAGATCGGCGCCCGCAACATGCAGAACTTTCAGTTGCTGAAAACGGTGGGGCGCGCCGGCAAGCCGGTGCTGCTGAAACGGGGAATCGCCGCTACGATCGACGAGTGGCTGAATGCGGCGGAATACATCATGAATGAGGGGAACTACCAGGTCATCCTGTGTGAACGGGGGATCCGGACTTTTGAGACAGCGACCCGCAACACGTTGGATCTTAGCGCGGTCGCGGTCATTAAGAAGAACTGTCATTTGCCGGTTATTGTCGATCCCAGCCATGGCACCGGGCACTGGAAATTGGTCGGGCCGATGGCCCGGGCAGCTGTCGCGGCCGGCGCCGATGGGTTGATGATCGAAGTTCATCTCAAGCCGGATGAGGCGATGTCGGATGGGATGCAATCTTTGACGCCCGAAAATTTCGAGATTCTGATGGATGAGGTCAATCGGATCGCCCAGGTGATGGGGAGAAATTTGGAATGAGTGTAACTAGGGTTGCCATTCTGGGCTTGGGTCTGATCGGTGGATCATTGGGGCTGGCTTTGCGCTCCGCGGCACCGGCGGAAGTTCATGTCACCGGCTATGCCCGGCGATCGGAGACTGGGGAATTGGCGATAAAAATGGGAGCGGTGGATGTCATGGCCGCCACTCCCGAATTGGCGGTCGCCGATGCGGAGTTTGTCTTCCTTTGCACGCCGGTACTGCAGATGCTGCCAGTGGCGCAGCGGGCCCTGCCGCACATGAAGAGCGGAGCAGTGCTGACGGACGTCGGCAGTACCAAACGCTGGTTTGCCGAAGCCATCCGTCCGTTGCTGCCGATCGGAGTTCGCTATATCGGCGGCCATCCGATGGCTGGCCGCGAAAAAAGCGGCCTGGAAGCCGCTGCGCCGGATCTGTTCCGCGACCGCTGGTATCTGTTTACGCCAGCAGCGGATACGCCAGAGAATCTATTGTCGCAGCTACGCAGACTGATCGAGTCGACCGGCGCAATGACTGCGGTTTTGGACGATGGCAACCATGACCGGATCACGGCGGTGATCAG
This sequence comes from uncultured Veillonellaceae bacterium, assembly GCA_964602025.1. GTDB lineage: Bacteria > Bacillota > Negativicutes > UBA1444 > UBA1444 > UBA1444. Next base: position 8,415 of record CAZRQI010000032.1, on the reverse strand, counting down.
CCATGTGCCCCATGTAACGGCAGCGGCCCTGGTGCATCTGCTGGAAAAAGAAAAGAACCCGGCCGAAACGGCCCGGTTCATCGGCGGCGGCTTTCGCGACACGACAAGGATTGCCTCGTCGGACGCCGACATGTGGGCGGATATTTGCATGACGAATTCCGGAAATATTGCCGCCAGCCTGGATGAACTGGCCGGAGTGCTGACGGAAGCGGCCCGGCTGGTCCGCGCCGGCGACCGGAACGGCATCCATGCTTATTTCATCAAGGCGAAGAGCGTCCGCAACACCTTGCTTTCACAGGAAAAAGGCGTTCGGGAATAGGCAGGTCCTATCGGCTGACGCGTTCCCATTGTGCGTTGATGATAGCGGCCATCAGCTGCTTGCCGGCGATGTCGTAGTGCAGGCCGTCGATGGCGAGCCGCTCCGGCAATTCGCCGCGCTCGTCGGCAAAATATGGATACAGATCGATATGATGGGTTTGGCGGCGGATGAAATCGTTCACTTTTGCTAATTCTTGCTGCCAGGTCGGTGAAGTTTCCTGGCCGAAGGCACGGACAATGGCGGCGGGGTTAATGGGCGGCAGGGTCAGGAGGATCGGCCGGATTCCCTGCAACAGGCACTTGTAACGGATGATCCGCAGATCGCGGATGACGGATTCCGCCGGCACTCCGGCCCGAAGGCTGTTGATGCCGGTCATCACGAGCAGGAACTGCGGTTGAAACGGCAAGACATCCTCGTCGAACCGGGCGGCCGTGGTTTCGGCTGTGTCACCGCTGCGACCCAGATTCAACGTGGGAAATTTCAGGTAGGTTTGATAGTCGTAGGCCCAGTCCGCCGGTGAATAGGATACGGCGCCGCCGCCATGGGTGATGCTGTCGCCCAGCGTGGCGGCATAGACGGACCGAAGCACAGGAACGTCATGGATAGCAGTGCCGGACCACACGCCGACCGGGCCGCCATCGTCAGCTATTCCCCGGACTCGGTAGTAATAGCGGCCGGGCTCTAGCCGCGGTTCTTCGTCGTAACAGGCAAACCCTTCAGCGCGTTTGCTCCAGATCCGGTGCTGCGACGGCTCGACCCCGCCCGGATTTTCCGGCGGCAGCCGGGTGAGTTCCAGTTCATAGGTCGTGGTTTCCAGCAGCGGGATCCAGGTGTAGACGGGGTACAACAACGGGGCGGCGCCCCGGGCATTTAACCGGGAAGTGACGAGCGGCTTGAGCGGCTCTTTTTTTTCGGCATCGACCCGGATGCGGCGGGCATTGGAGAAGCCGCCGACTGGATTGCCCCGGATATCCAGGCCGAGAACGCGCCAGTATAAAATGTCATTCGAGATATTCCGCAGATCCGGATTAAACCCGTTGGTGAAAACGGCCCGGGAAGAGAACACCCTGTGTTTGGAGGGAGCGATGCCGTTGGGGTTTTCCGGCGGCTGGTCCAGCAGTTCGATTTCATAGTAGACGGCATTGGGCACTACCGGCCAGGTCAGGATCGGCTGAGGGCCGACAATTTCAGTGTTGAACGGGCGGGCTGACGCAACCGGACAGATCAGTAGACTGACGGACTGAAGCAATAGACAGGCGAGGACAAGGCGTAGCAGAAGATTTTGCAAACCGGGTTTCATATGACTCACTCCTCATGACTATTATAAATCGCGGGAGGAAAAAGAAAACCCGTGAATATTTTTCCCATCGTTGCGATAGAAATAACAGATATTATTGTAATGGGGAGCGAAAAATAGTAATTTTCCAACTTTTAATTCCTAAGCAGCGCTGTCCGTAGTATAATCAAATAAATAGCAAAGATAACGGATGCTGCATTCAGCGGGTATTGCCTAACGAAGTGAAGGGGGACTCTGCGATGAACGATGAAAAAGACAAAATGGACCGCCGCGGTTTCATGGTTCACACCGCCAAAGTGTTGATTCCCACCCTGGGCCTATTGGGACTGACCATGGCAGAGTTTTCAAAAACAGCGTTTGCCGCCAGCTGCCAGGGATCCTGCAGCGGCAGTTGCGCCGGCGAATGCCAGCGGACCTGTCGGGATATCTGTGCGAATAGCTGCACGGTTGGCTGCACCAGCAATAAAAAATAGTCAAGGACTGGTGTCCTTTGTTTCATGAGATCCCAATTTAGGCAAGAGAAGGGGGGATCCGTATGTCGAAAGAGCTTGATCAACGCATGGGGCGGCGCGATTTCTTTGTGAACGCCGGAAAATTGATGATTCCTACACTGGGGCTTTTGGGGTTAAGCCTGGTTGCCAGTGCGAAAGCCCAGGCGGCGGGGTGCAAGGATTGCGCAAGCAATTGCACCAGAAGCTGCATTGGTTCGTGTACGGCGACTTGCGAGGGCTGGGCCAAAGGCATGGTGAAGTAACCTGCGTTTTGTGCGGCGGATAACGGAGGGGTAAGCTTGGAGAGCATTGAGAACGTGGCCATTGGCGAGCCGGATTCCTCCTGGCAGTCCGGTCGCGCCAAGACCATCACCTTCATTGTGACGGAAGCCTGCCAGTTGCGGTGCGGGTATTGCTATATCGTTGGCAAAAACGAAGTGAACCGGATGAGCTTTACGGTGGCAAAGGCCTCCGTCGATTACATCTTGCGTAACCGACGCCTGTTCAATGAAAAATCGGTAATCTGGGATTTTATCGGGGGCGAACCGCTGCTGGAGATCGACCTGATTGACAAAATCAGCGACTACATCAAGCGGCAAATGTACGAACTCGACCATCCCTGGTTCAACAGTTACCGATTCAGCTTTGCCACGAACGGATTGCTGTACGGGCATGAAAAAGTGCAACGGTTCATTATGAAAAACCGGCGACATCTCAGCGTTTCCATCAGCATTGACGGGACCCGGGCCAAGCATGATTCGCAACGCGTTTTTCCCAATGGGGGCGGGTCGTACGAAGCCGTTATGAAAAATGTCCCGTTATGGCTGCAGCAATTTCCCGGCGCCGGCACGAAAGCGACCGTCGCCCATTCCGATCTTCCCCTGTTGAAGGAGAGCGTGGTGCATCTCTGGGAGCTGGGATTGAAGAATGTGGCGATCAATCTGGTGAGCGAAGATGTCTGGGAGCCCGGTGACGATCTGATTTACGAAGACCAGTTGAAACAGTTGGCGGATTACATCATTGACCACGAGCTTTATCATACCCACAACTGTTCCTTTTTTTCAAAAATGATCGGGCAGCCGCTGGATGCCCGGGATGATGGAAACTGGTGCGGCGCGGGGAAAATGCTGGCGATCGATTGCAACGGCGCTTTTTATCCCTGTATCCGCTTTGTCCCGTTTTCGATGCAGCATAAACCGGCCCGTATGATCGGCAACTGTTATGATGGTCTGGACCTGAACAAGGTCCGGCCTTTTTACGTTTTGAACCGGTCCATGCAGAGCCTGCAAAAATGCCTGGAATGCGATGTGGCCAGCGGTTGCGCCTGGTGCCAGGGCAACAATTACGATCTGGCTCTGACGGATACGATCTTTCAGCGGGCCGTATTGACCTGCGATCTGCATAAGGCGAGAGTACGGGCCAATCGCTATTTTTGGGGAAAACTCGCCGGAAAGCTCGGCCACGAAGAGGATTGAGGGGCGGAGGATATGGTTCAATATTTTCTGGTTCTGCTGGAAAAAGGGGCGGTTCCATTCTGTCATTACAGCAACCCTTATTATTATTCCGCTGCCCGGCCGTCCTTCATTCCGGCGAAAATCTTGCGGGAAGTCGTCCGCTATGCCCGGGAGAACGGACTGTTTGTCAACTTCCTGTACGGCAGGAACCGTCCGCCCCGAGCGCAGGAACGGATCATCGATTCTATCGCTCATGTCAAAATGGTTCCGTTGAGTTTGCTGGAGGTGTATCCGGACGCAGTTCTGGTACTGGATGCTGCGGATCGGGACTCTTTCACCCAAATTCCCCGGGCTGACGGGCGGACTATTATTTTCCGGGTGGAACGGACGGACCTTTCCCGGCTCGCTGCCGACATGGATTCCCTGCAGGGGCGTTTCAAGCGGTTGAACGTGCACCTGACAGGAGTGGAGCGATTCACGGAACAAGACATTGATTGTTATGAAGGGCAATTGCGGATCGTTGCCCGAACCCTCCAGGAATGTTATTCAGCCGGCGATGAAATTGAAATAAACGCACTGACGGACCGGATGTTGCTGACGCAAATGAATAACTGCGAGGCCGGAGTCAAACACCTGACAATTGCTCCCAACGGGAACGGTTATATCTGTCCGGCGTTCTACCATGAGGATGAAGCCGGCGCTTCCCTTGGCGAATGGACTGCGGAGCGGGAACTGACCGTTGCTAATCCGCAACTTCTGTCCATCGCCTGCGCGCCGATTTGTTCGCAGTGTGACGCTTTCCAATGCAAGCGATGCGTATATCTGAACAAACGGATGACCCTGGAGATCAACGTTCCTTCGCGGGAACAATGTCTGATTGCTCACGCCGAGCGCGAGTTGTCGCGGCAGATGCTGAATAAATTGCGAAATATTACCCCATTCAACAAATTGCCGGTGATTCGGAGTTTGCCCTACCAGGATCCATTTGAACTCGTCGCGCAGCCGATCGAACCCCGGCCGGCGCCGGAACCGGATCAGGCCGATGAACTGGAAATTCGCGACGCCTTGGCGCAGATTTATGAAATGCAGAAAAAACTTCTGCGGCAGCTTTGACCGGGAGGGAGACAAAAAATGGACAAAGAGAGCAACTTGGGCTGCGATGGCTGCGAACGCCGTCTGGCCGGCAAAGTGACTCCCCGGGAACGGGATGAAATCCTGGCACTGTATGAACGAAAGAACGGCTTGGTGGAGTTGGTTCGCGCGCTGGCGGAAGCAGGCGACGAAGCCTTGAAAAATTGCTATTTCTATGAAAAATTGGTGGCGGATATGGGGAAAACTGCCGTCCGATACCAGAAATGGTGGGATGAACGGGCCAAAATTCATCAATGGGAAAATATCCGGGGATATTCGTGGGAAATTGATTTTGACTCCTGTCAGGTATTTTTGATCAAAAATGATCCATAAACGAGCCGACCGTTGATCGGCCCGTTTACCGGGAAAAACAAGGAATGGGAGGACTGGGAGTCATGAACGCGCAATCGGTTCGGATTCTGGCGGTGCTGTTGGCGATCGGGACGATCTTTGCGTTTGTCCCGGAGCGGGTTTTGGCGGACCGTGGTTCGATCCCCTGGGGAATGGAGGACAATCTGCCGACGGAGATTTTCGAACCGGCGCAGAATGCGGTGATCGCCTGGAATGGCCGCGAGGAGATCCTGGTGCTGACCACCGATTTGAGCGCCACCCGCCCCACCAAAGTCCTGGAGGTCCTGCCCTTGCCATCGGAACCGGTGGTGACCAAAGGGGATGGGACGCTGTTCGCCAAGTTTAATAATTTAATACTTCGCGAACTGCGCAGTAGCTGGTATTCCGGCAAAGGGCCGGGCGGATCCCGCGAGGGGGCCGAAACGGCGGCGGAAGTGACCTTCCATGAGAAGATCGGCGCGCATGACATCAGTGTGGTTCATGTGCTGGACAGCGGCTACTTTTCTCGCTGGATTGAGGAGTTCCTGAAAAAGAACGGCGCGGGGCCGCAAACAATATCGCCGGTGTTGCTGGCGACCATTGAACAGTATTTGCTGGACGGCCATCATTGGTTTGTATTCGACGTCGTCGAACTCGGCCGCCAGACGAAGACCAATGACGCAATCCAGTATCGGTTCGCGACGGACAAATTTTACTATCCGCTGCGGATTTCCAATACTGACTTCGGCAATACCAATATTCAACTGGTTGCGGTGACGGAGAACGGCTTGTCGCGTTTTTTTGGGTTGCCGCAGGAAAAAATCCGGCAGAGGCATCGGTTGCTGCAACTGCCGAAAGACAGGGTATCAGAATTACATGAAGAAATGGCAAAAATGTTCGATGGGGCCGAACTTGGCGTGCAGACGCTCCGGATTCAGGGGAACCTGAAAGAATTCGATTTGGATGTGCTGGCGCGATGATAGTAAGGTCGAGTGACGACTGAATGATTTTT
>CAZRQI010000032.1:0-2281 GCA_964602025.1 uncultured Veillonellaceae bacterium | reverse complement strand
CGGGTGAGGTTATTGTTGCTTGATCCGTGAAAAGAATTTCACGAGTTCAGTGATGAGCAGCGGGATCAGGGCCAGGAGGAAGACAATTCTCCAGTCGTGGATGCTAAGGTTGGTGACATTAAAGGCATCCGCCAGAAACGGAACGGAAATGACGACGAACTGGAGGAAGAATCCCGCAATAATCGCACCAATCAGGTAAGGGTTCGAAAATAGGCCGATCTGAAAGATGGACTTGGTGGGATTGCGCATCGCCAGCGAGTAGAACAGCTGGGAAGCGGCCAACACGACGAACGACATCGTGCGGGCGTTGGTCAGCACGTCGTCGGGAATGTCGTGGGAACCCAAAGTGTAGCCGAATTCAGCCAGTCCTAGATAAAACGCCGCCAAAGTCAGTAAACCGATCAGCGTGCCGCCCAAGACAGCGCGGATTCCTGTGCCGCCGGCAAAGAAGCTTTCCTTGGGGTTGCGCGGCTGTTGACGCATGACATCGCTGTCGCCAGGGTCGACGCCGAGGGCGATGGCCGGGAGCGAGTCGGTGATCAGGTTGATCCAGAGAATCTGTGTCGGCAGCAACGGCACCGGCCAGTAGAAAAGGATGGAGGCGAAGATGGCCACTACTTCGCCGAGATTGCACGACAACAGAAACACGACCGCTTTCTTGATATTGTTATAAATGTTTCGGCCCTCTTCGATGGCATGGACGATTGTAGTGAAATTGTCGTCGGTCAGGATCATGTCGCTGGCGCCTTTGGACACATCGGTGCCGGTAATGCCCATGGCTACGCCGATATCGGCGTATTTTAACGAAGGAGCGTCATTGACGCCGTCGCCGGTCATGGAGACGATGTTGCCCTGTGCCTTGAAGGCCCGGACGATCTTCACCTTGTGTTCCGGCGACACCCGGGCGAAAACCCGGTAGCGGGGGATTCGCTCGGCGAATTCTGCTTCGGACAGTTCGTCGATTTCGGTACCGGTGATGCTTTGTTCCAGAGAGTCGGCGATGCCCAGTTCTTTGGCGATGGCCACGGCAGTGTTTTTATGGTCGCCGGTGATCATGACCGGAGTGATCCCGGCCATTTTTGCCTTAATAATGGAGTCTTTGACTTCCAATCGGGGCGGATCGATCATGCCGACCAGGCCGATCAGGGTGAGGTCCATTTCCATCTCTGCCGGGTCAAGCAGTCGATCGGCCTCTTTGTAGGCGGCGCCAAGGACCCGTAACGCAGCGTCCGACATTCCGTCGGCCATCCGCAGATACTCTTCCTTCATCGCCGGTGTGAGCGGGACCCGCTGCCCATTGACCAAGGCATGGGTCGAGATTTTCAACAGATTGTCAAGCGCGCCTTTGGTGTGGACCCGATAGCTTTCGCCTTCCCGGTTGAGCGTTGACATCAGCTTGCGGTCGGAGTCGAAAGGATTCTCGCCGACGCGGGGATGTTGAATGATTAGGGTGGCTTTGGTCAGGCCATATCGTTCCCCGGCCACGACCAGGGCAACTTCGGTCGGATCACCGGTGCTTTGCCCATTGTCATAGGTGGCGTCGGAGCAGAGAACGAGCGAGCGCAGAAGCTCGCCGCCATCAGTGCCGAGAGCGGGTAGGCTGTCGCCGGCGAGGATGTCGGCAAGGTTGCCGTGGGTGTATGTTTTGACGACGGTCATTTTGTTCTGGGTCAGGGTGCCGGTTTTGTCCGAGCAGATGATGTTGACCGAGCCGAGGGTTTCCACCGCCGGCAGTTTTTTGACGATGGCGTTGATTTTGGACATTTTGGTCACACCAATGGCCAAAACGATGGCAACGATAGCGGCGAGCCCTTCCGGGATTGCGGCGACGGCCAGGCTGATCGCGGTAAGAAACATTTCAAACATGTTGCGTCCTTGGAAAAGGGCAATGCCAAAAATCAGCACGCAGACGCCGATCGCCAGAAACCCAAGCGTCTTGCCCAACTCTTCCAGCCGGCGTTGCAGCGGGGTCAGTTCTTTGTTGTCTTCATCGAGGATTCGGGCAATTTTGCCGATCTCCGTGTCCATCGCAGTGGCGACGACGATGCCTTCGCCGCGTCCATAGGTCGCCAGCGTGGACATGAAGGCCATATTGATTTTGTCACCGATGGGGACTTTGGGGTCGTCGAGTACGGCTCGGGCATTTTTGTCCGAAGGAACGGATTCCCCGGTCAGTGCGGATTCTTCAATCTGCAGGTTCGCACTTTCAATCAGGCGGAGATCGGCGGGGATATAACGACCGGCGTCGATGAGGACGATGTCTCCGGGTACCAGATCCTCG
>CAZRQI010000031.1:0-15864 GCA_964602025.1 uncultured Veillonellaceae bacterium | reverse complement strand
GTATAGACACGAATTACTTCCGCATTCATGTCGCTGATATTTTGAAACCAGCGCAAATACTCCGCCTTAGTAATGGCATATTCGCCAGGAAAAGTTCCCGGCTTCCCAACCCCCATGTTGACCCCTTTCAAAAATTTTTTCTGCCAATGCCCTGCTGAATTGATAAGAAAATCCCGGCCGTCAATCTTGGCAATATACCGAATATCCTCCACCGGGGGAGCTACGGACAAAGGTACGGCGATGGCCTCGACTTGCGGAAGCAAGACAACAAAAAATAAAATTACAGCCACAAATGCGGTCGCCAATTTTCCGCCAATTCTTGGTTTATTGTTCATATTAAATCCTCCCCGGTGTTTCCGTCTGTGATTGGTATTCGCAAATTCTATTATCATGGTCAACTGGAAGCATTAAAACCAGTAACACAAGGTCTATTTCCTTTACCTTTTAATAATACCAGAAATTATTTTTGATGGATACTGTCTCCAATTCACTCTGGAGGAATTTTTCATGAATTTCAGATTTTCGGCTTACTTTATTTTATTACAATTTTCTAAAACGTTATCATTCTGCTGCAACAAAGTTCCCATTCATCGTGCGCACCAGATCGTATATATCGTATATAATGCTTTTGTCACCTGATTACTAACTCTATGCGGGGCAAACCACAAAAAAACGACAGCCTAGGCTGCCGTTCTTTCATTCAAGCAATTTCAGTCCATATAATATCGGGGCAAGTAGGAACCTTTGATGATTTTCATCCAGCTTCGATAATCCTGCTCATCCTTGTCACTGATCGCCAACGATTCCCTGATTTTATCGATCAACTTGGTTTGGGACAGATTCTCATATTCTTCGGAAACGCCGATGGCCAAGAGATTGGAGTAAATGATTTTTCGTGAGAGCTCGTCAGAAAATATTTTACCAATCTGGGATAATGACAACGGAACCTTATTGGTTTGCCAATCTTTGACGCCGGTTTCCTGCTCAAACAAATTCATCATTTTGACTTCCGGCAAACCAAAACTGCCGTCCGCTGTGGCAACTTGATAAGCAAGTTTCATGAAGGATTCTTTTTCCTGATCATTTTTCAGTTGTTCGAGAAACACAAATCTACACCTCCATAAAAATAATTGCGGTCTATTGCGAGAAATCCGAATCTCAAGTATATTGTAACCAGATCAAATCCATATTACTAATATCTATTTTGTCATCGAGATATATTATTTCGATATGGCATAGAAGGAGGACCACCATGGATATTCGACAATTGAAATATTTTCAGGCGATCGCCGAGGAAGGACAAATTTCCAAAGCGGCCAAACGTCTACACATTGCTCAACCCCCCTTAAGTCAGCAACTCAAGTTGCTGGAAAGCGAACTAGGGGTCGTATTGGTGGAACGAGGCCCCCGTCAAATCCAACTGACCGAGGCTGGACGCCTGTTGCAGGATCGAGCTGCTCAGTTGCTTGAGCTGATGAAAGCGACCACATCTGAACTGCAGGACTTAAGTTCCGGCGCCAAAGGAAGCCTGACCATCGGTGCTGTCGCTTCCGCCGGCGCCACGTTTTTGCCTGATCGGATTCGGAACTTTCATCAGCGGTATCCGCAAGTAACATTCCAGTTTTGGGAAGGCAGTACCGCACGAATATTGGAGTTGCTGCAAAACGGCGTGATTGAAATCGGAATCGCCCGGGCGATATTTGATCCGAGTCTATTTCAGGCGGTTAATTTACAAGCGGAGCCATTCCTGGCAGCACAAAATCGCTCCATTTACCCGGCATGGAAATCCGATTCTGTCACCGTATCGGAACTTGCCGACCAACCATTGTTGATTCACCGCAGCAATGAAGCGATCATATTGGACTCGTGCCGTAATCATGGATTTGAACCCCATATCCTTTGCCGCGGCGACGATATGCGAACGCTCCTGATGTGGGCGGACGCCGGTATTGGGGTGGCCATCGTTCCCCGCTCTGTTATTGGGCTTGTTCCCGGCCAAAGTCTGAGCTATGCTGAGATTGCCGATCCCGCACTTGTTATCCGAAAGGCGATTATTTGGCGAAAAAACCGCTATCTTTCCACCATCGCCAAAAACTTTATGGCCGGTTTATTGGCGACTTGAAGGTACAATCTTTGGTATAGCCTTTTCCTATGGAGAACCAACCCTTTTCATATTTGAGAATATGCTTACTTTTTGTCATAATATGAATGTTGCATTTAACGTATCAACGTATCAATTTGGAGGTTTTCATGGTTTTTTTACAAGCTCTGGAAGGACTGTTCAGCATTGTTCTTATGGTATCCACCGGTTATTTTCTTACGGCAAAGAAGTATTTTACACCGGAAAATGCCGGATTATTGCCGATACTGGTCAATTATGTTTCTTTGCCCACCTACATGATCTGGAACCTGTTAAGCACTTTTGACCGGGCCAAATTTCTCCCGCTGCTTTCCGGCGTCATCGTACCGGCAATTGCCATGACCATCAGTTTCGGAATTGGCTATTGGCTATCGAACATTCTGGGTTTGCCGACCAACCGGCGCGGCACTTTCCGTTCAGCGTTTTTTTGCTCCAGCGCAATTTTCGTCGGTGTTCCTGTGAATCTGGCCCTGTTTGGCGAGAGCAGCATTCCTTATGTCCTGATTTATTTTTTGGCCAATGCGTTTCTGTTTTGGACGATTGGAAATTATTCCATTAGCCTGGACGGAAAAAATGCTCCAGCCAAACTGATCAGCCTGACATCCCTTCGCAAAGTATTTTCTCCGCCGTTTATCGGTTTTTCGATTGCCGTGGCGCTGATTCTTATGCAAATCAAACTACCCAGTTTTTTGATGACAACTTTCAAATATCTTGGCAGCATGACGACTCCCCTTTCCATGCTATTCATCGGTATCGCCATGTTTGGCGTGAAGTTCAGTCAGATTCGTCTGAGCAAAGATCTGCTGGCCTTAATCGCCGGCCGGTTTATCATCTCCCCGCTGATTGTTCTCGCCGTCGCCTACTTCATCCCCATTCCTGAATTGATGAAAAAAGTATTTGTGATTCAGTCCGCCTTGCCGGCCATGACACAAACCACCGTGTTGTCCAAAGTCTATGGCGGTGACACGGAATATGCCGCCTTGATGGTCACAACCACCACAATTTTTGCGATTCTGGCGATTCCTGTCTATATGACATTGATGTAAGCAGCGGCAACATATCTCTCTACTGACGAAAGGGCGGAAGGAGATTCAACTCCTTCCGCCCTTTCGTATCTCATGTCTGTTCTTCAATTGTTTTCTACTGCCGGGAATCAAGGATTTGGCTGACTTCCAGCATTTTTATAAACTCGGCGCGGTAGCCTTGTTCATCCAATCCCCGAGCCCCGCGCGCCAACGTCAGGGCTTGCAGGTAGGAGGATTGACCTTTGAATTCCGAGTTTCGCAACAACATTCCGTATTCTGCAACCGCGGCCGCGAACCGGAAATTTTCCGATGACAGCGACGACGTTGCTGAACCATCAGGCACCCGGGCCGTCATTAAACTGCTGTCATTGGCCTGGGGTTGCTTGTAACGCACTTTGATCTGCAACCAATCGTTGCTGGGAACGCTTTGCGGTTTCTGGAACACCAGCGGATCGACGGAGGAGACAAAATTCTTATCTTCGGCTGGAATGATCTCATACAGTGCGGTGACGGAATGGCCCGCTCCCATATCGCCGGCGTCCTTCCGATCATCATTGAAATCCCGGTCGGCCAGTGCTCGATTTTCATAACCAATCAACCGGTACGCCTTGACTTTGGCCGGGTTGAATTCCACCTGCACCTTCACATCTTTGGCAATGGTGTACAAGGTGCCAGCCAGTTGAGAAACCATGACTTTCTTTGCCTCCAGGGCGTTGTCAATATATGCGTAGTTGCCATTTCCCCGATCCGCCAGCATTTCCATTTTATTATCCTTGATGTTTCCCATGCCAAACCCGAGCACACTGAGGAATATTCTGTCATCCCGATATCCTTCAATCAGGCGGGATAATTCGCCTTCACTGGAGGCGCCCACATTAAAGTCGCCGTCTGTCGCCAGAACGACCCGGTTGTTTCCCCCCTCTAGAAAGTGCTCTTTCGCCACTTTGTATGCCAATTTGATTCCAGCTCCGCCGGCCGTCGAGCCCCCGGCCTGAAGGCTATCGATCTTCGCGATTATTTCCCTTTTTTCGCTGCCTGAGGTCGAGTCCAACACCAAACCGGCGGCGCCGGCGTATACGACGATGGCTACCCGATCCTGCGGCCTGAGTTGCTGCGCTAACATTTTAAACGCAGTTTTCAAAAGCGGTAATTTATTGGGGGACCACATTGAACCGGAAACATCAATCAAAAACACCAAATTGCTCGGGGGGAGGTTTTCCGTCGCGATATTTTTGCCCTGAAGCCCGAGCAAAAGCAGTTTTCGTTCGGGATTCCACGGACTGTCGCCGATTTCCGTCGTCACCGCTACCGGGTGCTCGCCCGTAGGCTGCGGATACTCATAAGTAAAGTAATTCAACAATTCCTCGGTGCGTACTGCGTCAACCGGCGGTAATCCGCCGGAATTGATAAATCGCCGGATGTTGCTGTAGGAAGCGGTGTCGACGTCAATGGAGAAAGTTGAAAGCGGCGAAGTGCGGACTTCTTGAAAATTATTCTCCTGCAACCGTTTATATTCTTCCGTGTTCCACTGCGGCGGACGAACAAATCCAGGCTGCGGAGGCGCCATCGGCATCCGGGCGACTTCCGCTACGGCGCCGGATGGCATTGCTTTGCCGCTATACATCAGGCGATCCGCCGCAAACTGTCCCTGGAACAAAACGATTGCCGTCCCAGCCGGGTTTCCCTTATTGGCCAGGCCATATTTTTGTTGCAGTTGTCCCAGTGCCCCGGCAACCGTCTGATCGGCGGCGATCGTCAAATCGATTTTCAGAGCGGCTATTTCCGGCACAGCGATCAAAACGATGCCGCTTTGCTTTTGAATCAGGTCAAGCAATTCCTGCAGCGGCATCGCCGATGCGATAATTTCACTCTTCATTGTGGTGGATTGCAGACGGCTATCCAATCCGGCCGTAAATCCAATTGTCGTGATTGCCAGCATCAAGGCCATGAAAATGGCAACAGTTTTTTTCATCTCGGCTCAATCCTTTCTGTTCCGCCCGCGGCAGCTGCTCCACAGGCTGTATTCATATGTTTTAACGACACTATGAAAAAAAGGTAACGCGATGCGCAAAAAATATCTATAATCATCGTCGCGTTACTTTCCGGGGTGCGGAACGTTAATTCAATAAGAAAACAGAAAGTTGACGTGATCCTGCTCCACCCCCTACAATGAACCTGAACGCATGGTCAGCAGGGTGGTGGATAAATGCCTTCCGAACAGGAACTGATTATAAAAGCAAAAAATGGCGATCGTGATGCCTTGACCCAGATTGTGTCGGACTGCTGGCACCCCCTGTATCGCTTTATCTCTTATAAAACCGGCAAGCCCGATGAAGCCCAGGATATTGTTCAAGAAACCTTCTTTCGCGCGTTTCGCTCCCTTTCTTCCTATCAAGTGACAGAAACGAAGTTCAGCACATGGCTCGGCCGGATCGCCGCCAATCTGATCACGGATGCCTGGCGCAAGCAGGGACGAACGCCAGTATTACAAACTCTTGATGAAACGCAAAATAAAAGCTCCGGCGGTTCCGACCCGGCTGAACAAGTAATTCAGGCAGAAACCAGGGATAAACTTGCGGCCTTAATACAGGACCTTCCCACCGAGCAACGCCAGGTAATCGAAATGAGGATCCTTGCCGGATTGCCTTTGAAAGAAGCCGCAAGCGCCATGAACAAAAGCGAAGCCGCAATCAAAATGTTGCAGCAACGGGCGCTGAAGGCTCTACGGGCAAAAATGCTGGAACAAGGAGTGCTGGAACCGAAATGACCAACAAGATTGACCGCTTTTCAGAATCCATCGACAAACTGAATTCCGGACAAACGCCTCAACCCGAGGATTCAGAGACGGCGGACTTGCTGGAAGTCGCCGCATTGCTTCAAAAATCTGGGTTGCCGGCTCAACCGCCGAAACACATCCTGACAGCCACCGTCCAGTCGGCTGTCGACGGGTTGGCGCAACAATCACCCCGCCGCCGCAATTCCTGGATGTATTCGGGAATATTGGGCGCGGCCGCGGCTTTCCTCCTGTTTATCGGTATCCATGGGTTTCAGGGCATTCAGGAAGTTGCGCCGATCGTTTCCCCACCGCCGCAACCGGCTGCCTCGCCGGTTACTCCAGAAAAACCGACGCTCCGATCCGCAGCGCCGCCGCCCGCCATTGCCAATCCCCCTGCGGATTCTCCGCCTGCGGCGAAACCGGAGGTTCCGGCGCCAAAACCGGCCCCCGCCCCTTCCGCCGCCCCGAAAATCGCCGCCCCAGCGCAACCGGAACACACTCCCGCCTCGCCGCAGCCGCGACTTTACAAGTCGGCTCCAGCTCCTGCCGCCAAACCGGTACTGGCCTCTCAACTGGCGGCGGTGGTCCTGCCGGGCCGGTCACCGGAATCCGTTTCCTTCGATCGTGATGCCGGGATCCTGCGGCAGGTTTTTGCCCGCGGTACCTCGAAAGAATTGACGATTACCCAGCGTGGTTCGGCATCGACTGAACCACTGACAACAGATCACAACAAAAGTGTGGGACAAACAGAAATTTATGCTGAAAAAGCGGACAAGGCATTGCCTTTCAATAAATTGGTCATCCTTTGGAATGGCCAGCAGATTACGCTGGAAGGACCGCAATCCGTGCAGGAATTGACCACCATAGCGGAACTGATTCGGGCCGCAAATCCGGAAAAGAAAAAACCGTAGAGCGTAAAGCTTACAAGTCTATCGAATCAAAAAAAACGGCTGCCGGAATCCTTGCAGGATTTTGGGCAGCCGTTTCTATACTCTATTCGGTAAGTAGTTTACAGTCCGGCGTCCTTACGAAGCTCTACCGCCTTATCGGTATTTTCCCAGGGCAGGTCGACATCGGTCCGGCCAAAGTGTCCATACGCCGCGGTTTGTTTGTAGATCGGCCGGCGAAGATCCAGCGTGCGGATGATGCCTGCCGGAGTCAGGTCGAAATGCTTCACGATGAGGCTTTCGATGAGGTCTTCCGAAACTTTGGCCGTGCCAAAAGTCTCTACGAAAACCGATACCGGCTCGGCTACGCCAATCGCATAGGCAAGCTGGATTTCGCAACGATCCGCCAAACCCGCGGCCACAACATTTTTGGCCACATAACGGGCGGCATAGGCTGCGGAGCGGTCGACTTTTGTTGGATCTTTGCCGGAGAAGCAACCACCGCCATGACGGGCCATCCCGCCGTAAGTGTCAACGATGATTTTTCGGCCGGTCAATCCAGCATCGCCCTGTGGTCCTCCCACAACAAAACTGCCGGTCGGATTGACAAAATAGTGGGTGTTTTCATCCAACAATCCGGCAGGTACGACCGGTTGCACAATCTTGGCGATGAAGTCCCGCACGACATCGCTCATGACTTCGCCGGGCCGCTCGCTATTATAGGAAAGCTTGACTTCCGGACTATGCTGGGTGGAAATGACGATGGTATCCACGCGAACCGGCTTGTCCCCGTCATATTCAACGGTAACCTGCGTTTTTCCGTCCGGTCGCAGATAATCCAGCTCCCCGCTCTTACGGACGTCGGTCAGCTGTTTCGACAGTTTGTGGGCCAGGGATATGGACAACGGCATATATTCCGGCGTTTCATTGGTAGCATATCCGAACATCATCCCTTGGTCGCCGGCTCCGCCGATATCCACGCCCATGGCAATATCCGGCGATTGTTCATCGATAGAGGTCATTACGCCGCAGGTATCGCCATCGAACCCGTATTTGGCGCGGGTATAACCGATTTCTTTGACGGTTTCGCGAACGATGCGGTTGATGTCCACATAACAATTCGTGGTGATTTCGCCGACAACATGCACCAGCCCCGTTGTCACCACCGTTTCACAGGCCACGCGCCCGGTCGGATCCTGGGTCAGGATCGCATCCAATACCGCATCGGATATTTGATCCGCCATCTTGTCCGGATGTCCTTCGGTCACCGATTCCGAAGTGAAAAGTCGTTTTTTCATCCTAGTTTCAACCTCCCTGAAAATATGCATTCGTTCATCGAGGCAAAAAAAAGCCTCCACATGGGAGGACTATGCTCTCCCATCTTTACGGGTTTCCCCGCCGGAATTGGCACCGTTTTGACGTTACGTCAATGGTTGCCGCGACTTCATCGGGCCAGTCCCTCAGTCAGCTCTGGATGGTCAATATTCAATTGCAACTGTGATGGCACGCGATTAATTGTAGCGGAAAACGAAGAAAAAATCAATCCATGTTCGCTAAAAAAATACGGGTCTATTGGCGAGACAGGCCGGCACGCCGTTCAAGAATTCGGTCAAGGATAACCCGACCTAATTCCTGCTTGCTCATTTGCGGCAATTCCTCCACCGTACCATCCGCTGACAGGATTTTTACGATATTCGTATCCGATTCGAAGCCTGCCCCACTCACCGTCACATCATTGGCCACAAGCATATCGAGGTTTTTTCGGCGGAGTTTTTCCGTGGCATGCGTTACAAGCTCCTGGGTTTCGGCGGCAAATCCGACCAAAAACTGCGACTGTTTCAACTGACCGAGTTCTGCCAAAATATCCGGGTTTTTCGTCAAAACCAAGGTCAGGGTATTGGCGGCTTTCTTTATTTTCTGAGACTCCGCTGTTTCCGGACGATAATCCGCAACCGCCGCCGCCTTGATCACGATGTCGGTAGCCGGAAAAGCTTCCAGAACCGCCTCGCGCATCTGGAGGGCGCTTTCTACGGCAATCCGCTTAACACCGCCAGGAACCGGCAACGCAACCGGACCCGAAATCAAGGTGACCTCGGCGCCCCGGGCAGCGGCCGCTTCCGCGATGGCATAGCCCATTTTGCCGCTGGAGCGGTTGCCGATATAACGAACCGGATCGATGGCTTCACGCGTTCCGCCGGCAGTTACAAGCACGCGAAGTCCCTGCATGGATCCTGCGTGTTGAAAATTCTCGCAGATTCGGGCAACGATTTCCACTGGCTCGGGCAAGCGCCCAACGCCGTCCGTCCCGCAGGCCAACATGCCCGTCGCCGGCTCCAGGATTTGAATCCCGCGTTGTCGCAGCAACGCCAGGTTGGACTGCGTCGCCGGATTCAGGTACATTTGGGTATTCATGGCCGGTACGATCAATACCGGGGCCGTAGTTGCCATGACCGTAGTGCTGAGAAAGTCGTCGGCAATCCCGTGGGCCATCTTGCCGATCATATTTGCCGTCGCCGGTGCAATCACAAAGAGGTCGGCTCGCCGGGCCAATGCGATGTGCTCGACATTCCAGAGTTTCGGCTCCGTCCACATGGTGGTGTGAACCGGATTGCCCGAAATCTCCCGGAACGTCAACGGTGTAACAAATTGCGTAGCGGAATCCGTCATGATGACATGAACTTCCGCGTGCTGCTTGATCAGACGGCTAACTACATCGACGGCCTTATAGGCGGCGATCCCGCCGCAAACTCCAAGTACAACCGTTTTCCCCTTCAACATGACGGTTGATTATCCACCAATCGGTTTGACGCGCTCATACGATACTTTATCGGCGCCAATCTCTTCCAATGCAATGGTGACCGCTTTATTGGACTTGCTGTTGACCATGATTGGTTCGCCGGCGACGATTTCCCGGGCCCGCCGCGCCGTTAACACGACCAGCGTGTATTTACTGTCCACTTTACTCAACAAAAGATCTAATGATGGATAAATCAAAATGAATCTCTCCTTCCATTATTCGTGCTTCAGGTTGACGCCCCAAACGAGCCCTACCAGATGTATATTCCGCTTTACCCGCCATTTTTCCGCCCGGATAATGGCGGCGACATCCGCAGTCGCTTCCAAAAGGTCGTCATTGATGACCAGATAATCATATTCGTGCACATATTGCAACTCACTGGCTACCGAATTCAGACGGCAGCGAATGGCATCCTGCGACTCCGTGCCCCGTCCGCAAATTCTTCGGGACAATTCCCGGGGAGACGGGGGCACAATATAAACGAAAATGGCTGAGGGGAAATTTTGTTTGATCTTCATCGCGCCTTGCGGATCGATTTCCAGAATAATATCATGGCCGCGATTCAGGGCTTCCATGACCCGGCGTCGCGGGGTTCCGTAAAAGTTCCCGTATACTTCCGCCCATTCCAGCAATTCATCCTGACCGCGCATTCGCAGGAATTCCTCACGCTCAATAAACCAATAATTAACCCCGTTGACCTCCCCTTCACGCGGCGCGCGCGTGGTCGCGGACACGGAGTAATGGATGGAGGGATATTTGTCCAGTAGCGCCTTGACGATCGTTCCCTTACCGGCGCCAGATGGACCGGAAATCACAATCAGGCTCCCCGAGGCATTGCCGCTGATACATTCCTGGGAATCCGACTCAGTTTTCACCATGATCCTCCAAATCCAAGGCATCAATCAGGCGATGAGCAACGGTATCCGCCTGGATCGCGGCAAGAACCACATGGTCGCTATCCATCACGATAACGGCCCGGGTCCGGCGACCGTATGTTGCATCAATTAACCGGCCTTTTTCGCGGGCATCCTGGATCATTCTTTTGATCGGCGAAGAATCCGGGGCAACTATGGCAATAATTCGGTGGCAGGTGATAACATTCCCAAATCCGACATTCAGCAATTTGTTATCCATTAGTTCCCCTCGCTACTCAATATTCTGAATCTGCTCCCGGACTTTTTCGATTTCGCTTTTTAACTCGACCATCAAGCCGCTGGTTAGCATGTCATTGGCTTTAGACCCGATAGTATTCGTTTCACGGTTTAATTCCTGCAAAATGAAATCCAGTTTTCGCCCGACTGCGGTATCGCCGCGCATTGCCTGGTTGAATTGATCCAAATGGCTGTTGAGGCGTACGAGTTCTTCCGTGATGTTCGTCCGATCCGCCATCAGGGCCACTTCCTGCAACAATCTTGTTTCATCTGGCGCGGCATTCACTTCGGCCAGAATCTCGCAGCAGCGTTCCCGGAGTTTGTCCCGATATTCGTCCACGATCGCCGGCGCACGACGGGAAATCGCTTCGCCCAGCTCGCGAATCCGTTCGATGCGAGCCGTCAGATCGCGAAAAAGATTTTCCCCTTCGGTCGTGCGCATCGCCATCAAATTCCCCAGAGCTTGATCAATGGCTTCCGACAATTTAGGCCAAAGGGTTTCCAAGTCTTCGGCAATTTCTTCTACTTTCAACACATCGGGGAACTTGGCGATATCATAGGCGCTGACCGCTTTAATATCAAGGCTGCAAGCATCGGCAACATCCTTGACCGCCTGAAAATAGCCGCTGGCTAAGCCTTTATCGACACGGATCGTTCGCCGGCGTTCCATAAAATCGTCAGCCGTTACCACCACATCGATGCGCCCGCGCGCCAAAGTGCCGGCAATGCTTTTTCGCACCCGATCCTCCAGAGCGCCCAGATGTTTCGGAATGCGCAACACGATATCATTGAATCGGTGGTTTACCGCCCGGATTTCAACAATGAACCGATGATCGCTGTCCAGATATTCACCCCGGCCAAACCCCGTCATGCTTTTGAACATACGAATTCCCCCTCCGCCTCGGTTTCCCTTTTACAGGGACAGATTCTGCTTCATCCGACCGATGGCTTCACGAATTCGCGCTTCATCCAACGTCAGGGCAAAACGGACGTAGCCTTCACCGGACGGACCGTAACCAACGCCTGGCACCACAATAATGCCGCATTTTTCCAGCATAGCCTCGGTGAAGCTCATGGAATCATAACCAGCCGGAACCGGCGCCCAAACATAGAAAGTCGCTTTGCTTTTCTCCATTTTCCAGCCAAGGGAATTCAAGCCCTCAATCAGTACATCCCGGCGCGCCTGATAGAGTTTGTTCATTCCGGGGATGAAACCGGGGTCGATATTGGTCAAGGCTTCGATTCCGGCATCCTGAACGGCGGTAAACTGACCGGAGTCCACATTGGTCTTGACAATACCCAATCCGGCGATGATTTCCGAGCAGCCGGCCGCAAATCCGATACGCCAGCCAGTCATGTTGAAAGGCTTCGAGAGAGACGCAAATTCGACGGCAATGTCCTTCGCACCGGGAACCTGCAGAATGCTTGGCGGTTGATAGCCATCATAGGCCATTTCCGAGTAAGCGTTGTCGTGGCAGAGGATGATGTCATATTGCTTGCAGTAATCGACCGCCTCGGCGAAGAACTTGAGGTCGGCAATGGCCGCCGTCGGATTGTTGGGATAGTTCAGGAACATGATTTTTGCTTTTTTCGCCACCTCGGTGGGGATAGCGGCAAAATCCGGCAAAAATTTATTTTCCGCTTTGAGGGGCATATAATGGGCAACGCCGTTGGCGAACAGTGTGCCGAGTTTATACACCGGATATGCAGGATCAGGAATCAGCGTCACGTCGCCGGGGTCGACAAACGCCAAAAATATGTGGGCGATGCCTTCCTTGGAACCAATGAGCGTCATCACTTCCGACGCCGGATCCAGGGTTACGTCAAACCGCTTTTTATACCAGGCTGCCGCAGCCGTGCGAAACTCCAACGATCCTTCGTAATCGGGATAGCGGTGATTCTTCGGCTGGCGGACCGCTTCGCACATTTTGTCGACGATCTGCGTCGGCGTCGGCTGGTCGGGATCCCCAATGCCGAAACTGATGATATCTACGCCTTTAGCCATCGCTTCCCGTTTCTTTTTGTCAATCAGCGCAAATAAATACGGGGGGACTTTCTTGATTCTTTCTGCTCGCTCCACAACACATCATCCTCCATTACTCAATTCTTGATTCGATACCATTTTTAACGCAAATATTCGCCGCGAAACACTTCCACGGCCGGACCCGTCATATACACATGGTTATTCTCACGCCATTCCACGAAGAGTTCGCCGCCATCCAGCCGGACCTTGACTTTTCGGTCGGTCTTATTGTTCAAGACTGCGGCCACAACCGTAGCGCAGGTCCCTGTACCGCAAGCCAGCGTCACGCCGGCGCCTCTTTCCCACACCCGCATCCGCAGGTTGCGCCGGTCCATGACTTGCACAAATTCGACATTCGTTTTTCGAGGAAACAGCGGATGCTCTTCAATCGGTTTTCCAGATGCCGGCAAATCCAAAGAGTCCACTTCCTCGGAAAAAATGACACAATGCGGATTCCCCATGCTGACGCAGGTAATTCTGTAGGTGGAATCGCCGACTGTCAACAGTTCATTGATGACAGTCTCCGTTGAATTCCCGGTCGTCGGGATTTCTCCCCGCTGTAAACGGGGCTCGCCCATGTCGACGCATACGGAACCAACCCGGTTGTTTTCCAAGAGTAAATTGGGCCGGATAATTCCGGCCAACGTCTCAACACATAGTTCGGTTTTGTTCGTCAATCCGCTCTCATAAACATACCGGGCGAAGCAACGGATGCCATTCCCGCACATTTCCGGCTCACTGCCATCCGAATTGATGATTCTCATCTGAAAATCCGCAATGGATGAAGGGAGAACCATAATCAGTCCATCGGCGCCAATGCCGTAATGGCGGTCGCAAACCTCGATTGCTTTCGCGGAATAATCCGCAATGTTTTCTTCAAAACCGTTTACGATCACAAAATCGTTGCCGGTCCCCTGCCATTTGGTGAATTTCACGTTTCACCGCCTCCAACTGCAGCAACATCGATAATACTAGAATTATAACCAATTATGCGGTCAAAGTCCACTGCCGGCGGCTTGAGCACGAGGATGATTTAAACCGGACTATTTTTTCATTCCTCGAAATACTTTTTCCGGGGTGATCGGCAGTTCCGTGATCGCTGCCCCCACGGCATTGTATACGGCGGCGGCGATCGCCGGCGCCGGCGTATTGATGACAACCTCACCGATAGATTTGGCGCCGAAAGGCCCGGTCGGTTCGTGGCTTGCCTCGAATTCCACCCGAATCCGGCCGATATCCTTGCGACCTGGAATCTTATACGTCATGAAGGAATTGGTAAGCAGATTTCCTTTTCCATCATATTGAACTTCTTCGAACAATGCCATGCCAATTCCCTGCACGATGCCGCCTTCCGTTTGTACCCGGGCCAAAGCGGGATTCACGACCGTTCCGCAATCCACTACCGCCACATAATCAACCAGACTCACCTTGCCCGTTCGGGGATCGACGGCCACTTCTACAAACCCGGCCATATAAGGCGGCGGCGAAACCGGACTGCCAAAGGTCGCATAGCCGGAAAGTTGGCACAGTTTCGGGCCAACCACCGATTGAGCCGCAATATCGGCCAACAAGATTTCTTGCCCAGATTGAGTATGACGGCAGCGATCTCCTGCCAACTCGATTTCCAGTACCGGAACTCCCAATTTTTCCGCAGCCCGGTCGATGATTTTTCCCCGTACTTCCTCTGCCGCCATTTTCACAGCCATACCAGTGACATAGGTCGTACTGGAAGCATAGGAACCCGGATCAAACGGGGAAACATCCGTATCCGCGGCATGGATGATGAAATGATCCATGGAGGTGGCCAGAACGTCCGCCGCCATCTGCAAAAGGATCGTATCGCTGCCGGTACCCATGTCGGTCGAACCGACCAACACCAGATAATTGCCGTCATCGCTCAGGCGAACTTCCGCCGAAGCGGTGTCAATATTGGCGATTCCCGACCCCTGCATTGTAACGGCCATGCCGAGACCGTGGATTTTCCCGTCTTTTTCAAACCGGGGATACTTTTCCTGCCAGCCAATCATTTCCCGTCCCCGTTCGATACAACGATCCAATGCCGAGCTGCCCAGTTTTTTCCCCTGGTAATGCAGACAGGTTTCCCCTTCCCGAATCAGATTGCGCAACCGCAGTTCCGTCGGGTCCATCCCCAATGCCTCCGCCAGTTTGTTGACAGTGCATTCCTGAACAAACGTGCCTTGCGTCGCGCCATACCCCCGCAATGCGCCGCCGGGCAATTTGTTTGTATATACCGCATGGCCGCTGAATCGCGCCGCTTTGGTTTTATTGTACAGCGGCAGTGTCTTGTCGCCGATGACTGCAAATACTGTCGGCGCATGTTCGCCATAGGCGCCGGTATCGGAACAGCCCTGAATATCGACCACCCGGATGATCCCGTCCCGGTTGGCGCCCATACGGACTTTGAAGCATGTGGCATGGCGGCTGTTGGAAGCCATAAAAGTCTCTTTCCGTTCATAGACAATTTTGGCCGGCTTGCCGGTTTTCAGCGTCACAATCGCCGGATATACTTCGGATACCCCGGTTTGCTTGGCGCCAAAACCGCCGCCGATCCGCGGCTTGATTACCCGGATGCGGGTAGCCGGAATCTGGAGCGCCCGCGCCAGTTGACGCCGCACATGAAACGGAATTTGCGTCGAACTGATGACAACCAGACGTCCAGCCTGATCCAACTGCGTAAAAGTCCGAAACGTCTCCATCATGGCTTGCGCCTGCGCCTGCGTCCGGTACGTCTCTTCCACCACCACCTCGCATTGGGCTAATTCCGCTTCCACATCGCCATATTCCGAGGTGTGGCTGGAAGCGATATTGCGTTCCCGTTCCAAACCAATCGGGAAGTTGCACGTCAGGTCGTTCTCCGGATGGACAACGGACGGGTGATCGATGGCGGTATCAAAATCAAGAACCGGTTCCAGCACTTCATAGTCGACTTTGATCAGATCCAGCGCCGTCAAAGCGGTTCTTTCGTCGACAGCGGCCACGATCGCCACTTCATCGCCGACATAACGCACCCATTGATCCAAAATCAAACGATCATACGGGGAAGG